>JBBQUP010000099.1:0-11597 GCA_038212305.1 Bacteroidales bacterium | reverse complement strand
TAATGTCGTGTTCCATAGAGCTATCTAACTCATAGGAAGCACTCACCAAAACTAATAAATAGGTCTGAGACCTTAAATGTTACTTTGCATCTAAAATAACAAAATAGTTTATGTAATTATTTATTAGGCACAGCCTAATTTAATAATTTCGACGAAAGCTATAGCCATTCGCCGAACAATAGCACAACCAACCGTTGAGCATTAACGTGTTGTTTTTTTACAGCCTAGGCTTAACGGAGAAAGTTTAATTTTCCTTATTTATATTTTTGTTGCTTATTTTTTCCTTTATGACTACTTTTGTGCTGTAAACACAAACAGTTTATTAATATGGTCACCATCGGGAAAAATAAAAACGATTAGGGAACAAAGGGGCTTAATGCAAAAAAGTTGCTTCGGCTGCTGATCTGCAAGCCTCTAATTAGTCTAAGATAGGAAGTGGACAAAGGGATATTTCCGTGGAAGCATTGGATAAAATCACCATGTTTTTTCGGGATGACCGTTGATGAAGTTATCCATTTTGAAGATGCTAAAACGCCAGCACCTGTCAAAGTGGAAGATAAAACTGCCAATTAAAAAGTTCAGTTTATTTCACAACTTGATGAGGAAGATAGACACGCTGTTTATCGCATTATTGATGGGATGCTTACTAAAAACAAGTTCCAGACTTTCTTTGAACAAAACATTCAAATTGCTAAATAACAAATATCATGATTACTGTACATCCGCAATATATTAAAGATGCCAACGGGCAAAAATCATTGGTTATCCTCCCGGTTAAGGAGTTCGATACTATTATCGAAGAACTGGAAGAGTTGGAAGATATTAAATTGTATGACGAGGCTAAAAAAGAAGATAGTGGCGGACGTGTTTTATTTTCGGATTACCTAAAAAACAGAAAACAAAAACATGCCTAAATATACCGCCGTATTAACTAAAAAGGCTCAAAAACAATTGGATAAGCTTTCTGATAACATTGCCGAACCAATATTTGAAGCCATTGCCAGATTAGAAGAAAACCCAAGGCCACAAGGCTATATAAAGCTAAAAGGCAGGGATGGTTACAGGATACGTGTTGGCAACTACCGTGTTATATACGATATTTACGAAAGCGAACTCATTGTCGATATTATAACCCTCGGGCATAGAAAAGATATTTATGAGTAAATTTTAAAGCCCTGTTCGGCTCAGGCTGTGCCTGAGTCGTATTTATCAAATCAGGCTTAGCCTGTATTCAAATTGTTTTCCATAAGATAAGATTGAGAGCTTTCGATTACAATCTCGCGATAAATTTTACGAGTAAAAATATCAACCCATCCTACAATCTGAAATGCAAGATAATACAAACCTTCGCTTTCTGTTATTTTATAGCCGGTGGACATGGTTAGATATTACTTTGCATCTAAAATAACAGAATAATTTATGTAATTAATTATTAGGCACAGCCTAATTTAATAAATTCGACTAAGGTAAAACCTTAGCCGAACAATAGCAAAACCAACCATTGAACACTAACGTGTTGTTTTTTACAGCCTCGGCTTAACGGGGTAAGAGTTGTTGCTCCATTACTGTTGAAAATAGAGTAATTTAATCTTTGTGCCACTTGGCGTAATGCCTTTGTGTCCTTTGCGTTCTAAATCCTTTGCTTTAACCCTCTGCGCCCTTTGCGGTTATACCTTATTACACCAAAGCCCAACCCAAATTAATTTGCTAGGCTTTGATAAATTGAAATCTTCGAGAATAAAAACGGCCTGAGGCCTTGATGACTATGACATAGCGAAGACGCTATGTCAAACATGCCGTTTATTTAAACACGCTACGCTCAACTGGGGAGAATAAAAACGGCCTGAGGCCTTGATGTCAATGACATAGCGAAGACGCTATGCCAAACACGCCGATTATTTGAATGCGCTACGACCAACTAGGATGTTAAAACACCATATAATACAGCAGAAATAAATGCCCCCGCTATCATAAAGTAGGAATAAATCTGAGCATATCTCGGCTTAAAATCACAATATCTTTTTAAGATACTCTCATATCTATTATTATGAAATATTAAGAAATAATTAAGTATTAAAAATGGTAATGCAAATTCAATACTAAAAGACAAAACCCCATCTAATAAATTACCAAAGAAAATATCAATACTAAATTTGGGAATAATAAATATTTCAAAATATTTCAACCATAAAAATATAATCCAAACATTTAATGCATTCATCCAAGTAATGAATATAAATAATGCGATTTTCCATTTTTTTTTATCTGGGTGGTGCTTTCTAAAACTTATTATAGCATCCGACCAAACTAGATAATATATGTTTCTCATAAAGCTCAATTTATTTATTCCAACTCCAATAATATCCATTTATTGGCCCATACTTAGGAGCTAATGATGCTCCAAAATCCCAACCAGCACGAGCAGATCCATAACATGCGACAAAAAAACCGACAACTGGAATTTCTATCCCAGAGAAATAGGTTGCTGCTGTAGTAGTTAAGCCAATACTCCCGACAGCAGCATCAGTATAAGTAATTAAATCTCTATTACCTTCATTAATGATTTTATTATATGAATAGCCAGTTGTTATAATACTTGCACCAGTATTTATATTGGCGCCAAGTTTCGACACACTATATAAAGATTTAACATACTGATTCCCTTTGCTCCATCCTGATGCATAGTATCCTAAACTAAATTCTCCACTTTTTGCAACACGAAATGTTCCATCTACCAATCCTGTAACAAATCCTCCAATAGCAATACCATTTGATACATCATTTACAGTGCTCATTACATTCTTCGAAGACACCCCCATGTTATTAACAAAGTTGGCTCCTTTTTGGTTAATTGGTGTACTAAAAGTAATTGTTGTCCTTGCAACTATAGCTTGGTCACTTGTAGCTTTAACTTCACTAGGGTATATCATAGGATTATTACCAACATAATAGCCAAAACCATTGCCACTGCTATAACCTGCACCAAAACTTGGACAATTTATGTCTCTTAATGGTTGTGCTAATCCACCTTTCCATTGGCCTGTTTGAGGATCAGGCTTTCCATTTAAAGCTTCCCAAAATCCATCCCATCCTGCTCTTGTAGTTTTTGCCACCCACCTAAAGAAATTGCCAATAACAGTATTCCCACTCGGGTCGGTATACATAAATGGGTTGTTCATGCAATAGGCATAGCGGTTATAACTTAGTGGCGAGTTGGGCGATTGTATAAATGGGTCGGGGCTAAGGAAACGCGATAGCATGGGATCGTACACACGGCCGTTCATGTTAATAATTCCATAGTCGTCGAGGTGTTCGTGAAGGGTGTACCCACGCGAGGTGTAGCTGTAGGTATTGTCTTGCCCCAGTGCCTGTGCCCAGTTTTCGGGATTACGGCGGTTACCCCACGGGTCGTAGGCGTAACGCTTAACGCGATCGAAGCCACTATCGGTTTTTTTACTTAATGCAATCAACGATCCTAAATTATCGGTGTGGGCATAATACATGCCGTTTTGTATTGGTTGCGCCTCATCGGTAATAAATAAGGCTGCCAAACCATTTCCTCCACTAATGTAATGAATTTTACGCACAGTGTTATCGGCAAAAACTTCCTCTTCGTAACCATCAAAATAATAGCGGGTTAGAGTTGGCGTGTTGTTTGCACCTTCGGTAAAATGAGTTGCTCGGCGCTGATCATCAACCCCATAAGTAATATTAAACTGTTTGTAAGGTGTGTTATCGGCATTGTTAACAGCCATGCTTTTAACCTTATTAAATACAGTATAGTCGATGGTTTGCGGCTTCATATCAACCGGATCGCCAATAAAACTAGTAATGGCATTGGGACTGGCGTTGTTTTCGCCATAGTTATAAATAGTAGGTTCGTTGGTTGTATTTAAATATACATTGTCCTTTTTGCTAACAACATTTCCAGTTGGCAGGTATTTCATTGCTCCGCCACCTATAATGGTTGTATAATTACTCGACAAATTAGATATGTCCCAGTTGGTTAATTGTTGATTTGAATTATTGTAAGTAAAAACCTCACTAAAACCTGCGTTATTATCTCTTCGGCTATGTAAATTATTGGCAGCATCGTAAGTATACTCATAGTCAACAATTGCATTATTTGAGTTAACTGTGTATTGACTTGTAATTAAACCTTTTGTATTATAACCAATGCTTGTATTTAGCGTACCCCCCTGACTAAAGTCGATTACTTGACCACGAGCGTTAATATCGTTAAGTTGCCAAACATTGTACGTTGTTGTTCCACCATTGCTATTTTTTGTATTGGCCGAAACATTTACAACCTCTCCACCTGAGTTATATCCATAGGTTATGGCTAAACCAGTATGATAGGTTTTTTTCGTGAGCCGTTTTAATAAATTGTCGTATTCGTAACTAACCGAAAAGGTTTTATTATCGATTTTTTCGGTTTTGCTATTCAATAACGGTGTATTGCCGCTAAACTCGAATGTTTGTTGGTGAACCATTAACCCATCCACTTTTTTATCAACCGAAATTAACCGGCCTAAGTTGTCGTATCCATTGGTTGTTACTTCATTGCCACGGGTAATATTATCTAGGCGATTTTTGGTGTCATAACTATAAACCGTTTTATTATTTTTATTATCGGTTTCCCATAAAATTTCGCCCAATGGATTATATTGCGAGGTAATTGTACCAGCGCTTGGGTCAATTAATTTTGTACGATGGCCAAATTTATCGTATTCACTTCTCACTTCGAAGTTATTGCTTAGTTTATTGGTTTTTATTAGCCCCGAAGCCCAATAACTATTTACAACAGCAGCTCCACAAGCATCAGTACTTTTAACTACTTGCCCAATGGCGTTAATTTCGGCAGATGTAGAACCTTGAGGTGAAGTAATTGTAGTTTTCACACATTCATTTACAGTTGAATAAGCATAGGTTGTAACCTCGCCAGCAAAATTAGTAAAACTTGACAGACGACCATCAGAATTATAAGCATACGTATTGTATTGTGGCGTTCCACTAAAATATGGTTCGGATACTTGATATACCTGCCCTTTACTATTATAAGTGGTAGAAACATATACTTTTTGAGCATTTCGCTCAGAATCTTGCCGAATGGTGCGGCCTAAATTATCGAACCAAACAATGTTATCAGCAACACCAGTTGCTTTAGTATGAGCAAAATACGAAGCTCCGGTAGGACCATTCCCATTTGCCCATTGCATAGATGTTGCTTGATGTAACCCCGATGGGAAATGAGTTTCAAATACTTGACCAAAGCCATTAATATAGTAATTGGTTTCACCCAAAGCCGTTTTCTCCTTTTTTACCACTCCCCAATCGGTAAAATATTCGTATTCTACCTTTTGCTGAGTTTCCACGTTAGTTTTCGATTTCACAAACCTCAAGTCGGTGCTGTACTCTATACGGGTTGATTTTGTGCTGGTTTGAATTACAGCTTGGGTAGTTAAGTCTTTTGTAATTGCACTAACTGTTATTAATTCTGGATTTCGAACATTGTTGTACTCAAGGTATGATGTAACAAGGTCGTCGTTAACAGTTTCGGTAAGTAAATTACCATTTGCATTGTACGTGTAAACAACTTTTTGAGTAAATGGGGTATCTCCACTTTTGGTGGTTGTTGTATTTATCGCCAATGGCTTGGTTTTCCGCCACCAACCAGCTGATGGATATGCAATTGTTTGGGTTGAGGTAGTAACTCTATTGTTGGTAATAATAGTTTTAGGATTACCAAATTCATCAAAATTACTATAATTAGTATCTATATATTTTGCTTCGCTAGGATTACTTAATTTTTCTAAAGTCAATTGCAGCTTAATGCGCTTATCGCTACTGTTTGAATAATTTATTTTTATAGGGTTTAAGGTTTGGGATCTGGTTTCAACATTACTCAAAATTGTAGTTACATTATCAAATGGCACATACATGATGTAGTCCGAATTAAAAACATTGTTGCTTTGTGTCGTTTTATAATCACTTGTGGTTGTTTTGTTTACGAATAGCTGGGAGGTGATGCTTTTAAATCCTAAAAACCCTTTCCCAAGCAAATGAATTTTTGCTCCAGTATACGAATAGTCGACCCTTTGTCCATCGGGCATTGAAATACTACGAGTAGCCATCATAGAACCTGCATAATTAGCAATACCTGCCTCTCGCGTGGCATCCTTCGTGTAATAGTTGCCTACTTTAAGGGAAGAATTGGAAATTGTATATCCTTCTCCAATTCCTGTGTTTATATTGCTTAAATGAGTGGGAGTTGATGTTCTATTGGGTATTGCAGCAAATTTGTTTGCATTGTTTAATTCATACTTTAAAAAGAAATCAACCCTCCCATCTCCTGCAAAATCGCCAGAAACTAATTCATGATTACTTCCTAATTGCGTTGCAGGCAAAAAGCTTATTGATCCCTGCATGAAAGTTCCATCACTTGTTTGAATACAATTTTGTATTAACGGTAAGGACTTTATCGTTAGCTCTATAGTTGCAGTTCCATTTGGCAATTCGATTTTTGTATAGTTAGCTGCTAATTCTGGATTACTAGAATTAATTTCATTGCAAAATTTATTAAGTCTATCATATTCACTATAACCATCTATATCAATAAAGTTCCATACATTTCCTTTATAAACATAATTTACAGAGCCTGACCTGACAACATCCATTAAACCATCGGTGTTTATATCTCCTAGAAATGTACTCTGCACAACTGACTTATCGATTTTATGCGTCAATAAATCTCTAATTTGAATATCACTACTATACGTACTAAAACTATAATTTATTCCGATAATAGTCCAAGGATTACATCCAACTTGTTTGTAATTAGAAAAATAGTATATTTTAATATTTTTTGCATCAAATACATCAGTAATTCCATCGTTATTTATATCAGCAATTGAAATTTCATCTGTGGCTATAACTAACGAGGACTTTTTAGTGAAAACACTTCCCTCAAGTGAATACACAACAATTTCGTTTGTTTTATGAACCGCTAAATCACTAATTCCATCCCCATTAAAATCACCTGAGAATATGTTTTTTATATCACTATTTGTTAGCGAAAGTCCATCGCTAAAAGTTACGGTCAATGTTTTTGATGAATTGTATATAACGCAACTTGCATTATTTATCAATACATCAGAATACTCATCGCCATCAAAATTACCAATTATTGGATTGATTGAATTTATTGGAACATCAAAATATTTAAGTATTGATAAATCGTTGTTCAGTACTAAGCAAATATTTTTAGTCATTGGATAGTAAAAATTAAATGCTTTAAGAACTAATTCTTCTTTGCCATCATTATTAATATCAACTCCAATACATGATCTTATTAATTTTTGAAAATAATATCCTGTTTTGTTTTTAATCAAGGTTGAAAGATTGACATTTTGCAATACTATAAATGCATTGTTATTCTTTTCATATATAGTTAAATAATCACCATTTAGTAATATTATTTCCGATATTCCATTTCCGTTTAAATCACATGATCCTACTACTGTACCAGTAGGTAAGGTCGGTAAATTTTCACTAGTATACATATCAGCCCATATAAAACTTGTAGGTTTAAGTTTTTCTCCAATGCTATTTTGAAGTGTAATTGATTTTATTCGATCTTTATATAAAGTGCCAAACGTTGCATCACTGTAGTATGTGATATTGTATTGCGTTAACAAATTATCTTGATATATAATTTGAATATTTGTAAGCCTTTGCGTTTGATGAATCAAATTTTCACTGATATAATAAATAGGGCATGTTATCTCTTTATATAAAAACTTAACCGAATAAATTGGAACAATAGACCCATTTGAATTACCCGTGTATTGAATCTCGGCAAGCCAGGTTTGCCCATCGCTTTTACTTTCATAAATATACTTCATGTAATTTCCATTGACATCTGTAACCTGGTTTAAGTTCCATTTGTATATTCCTTTTTTATCAGAAAGTATCATTTTCGAATCGGCAGTATTACCATATTGCAAAACTGTGCCATCCTTAAGTGTTACTTCGAACCATTCAGGACCATCGCCATAAGTACCCTTCGGGATTATATTTGAGTAATCTTCAATTTCTTTGGAATAATTTGCATCAGCACTGTTGTAGGTCTTATCGTTATTAACTAATAGTCTTCCACCATCAAGGTCGAACCGGTCGTTGCCATCGAACGATATGGCATGATAATCACCATCGAAATAAGGGTTGTGAGCCGAACGGGTTATTGACGACAACCCCGACAACGACGCTTTATAACCAACAATTCCCATATCAGCTTGGCTATTATAGGTTATGGCCAATTGAGGCTGCATTCCATTTAACCCGGCCGGGCAACTAATTGGAACCGAATAAACGGTTGCTCCACTTCCCGAAACATCAATACTGCCAGGTATTGTACCAACTATACTTCCACCAACTCCAGCACTAATATCGCCTGTGGTGGTTCCATCGGGTAGTAAGTAGGTGTCTTTTGTTGGTGGGAAAACTAAGTTTTGATCAATTTTTGCCACAAAGCTCTCATTGCCATTAGCTTTATAAACAAAATTATTTTGCAATGTAATAGATTGGCTCGCAATGTATTCTTGGTTACCAACAATATTTTCTGAAAGAACTATTTGTTTGTCTCGTATCTGACCTATGGCATTGCTTACAACACCTAAGAGACAGAATAAAGAGATAATTATATTTTTTAGTTTCATAATACAAAGGTGAATTTTGGGTTAGGCTATTCTTTGATGATTTTATAGGTTAGCTTCTCTTCCTTATTCTTTAATATCAGAATGTAAGCACCGGTTTTATATGATTCCATTTCAAGAGAGTGCTCAATTCCAGAGATGATTTCACCAGTTAAAAGCACTTTACCTTCATTTGAATAAAGGGTATAATTAAATAGCGTTTCGATATCTGATTCGACATTTATTTTCAAATTACCTTTGGTAGGATTAGGATAGATAATTACTTTTTTATCACCTAAATTTTCTTTTAAAGGAATTTGAGAATCTTGCTTGGAGGAAGATGATTTTAATGTAATTTGAGTGTAGGCTTTGCCTACACGATTACCCGCAGCATCGTAGGCATAAACAACATGGTAATTACCCTGGATGGCTTGCTCGGTTATACTTATATTGTCAATTTGTAAGTGTCTGTCATATACTGCCCCATTTTCAGCAGTTCCATCAATTGTGTAGCATTGAAACTTGATTCTAAAATTATCATTTAACTGAATACCATAAAATTTAGCCAATGATGTAATGTCTAAAGTAGTGCTATTCCATTCTGCCTGTGTATTTTGAAATGTATATACCTTAGCATAGGTTTCTCCATTGTCGCTCGAAAGGTAAATTCCATCTAAACTTGAGTCATTAATATCTGGAGTGTTTGGAGCTGGAAGAGGAAAACCTGTCATTGATGCTATTTTTCGCCAATTAAAGGTAAGATTGTAGTTTTTGTCTGTTGTTAAAGTCACTTTAAGTGCGGCATTGGCATTTGTTTGATAAAAATTACATTCATTGCAACTTAAAAATCCCGCCCACATAAAAAGATATCTATTCCCATTTGTTTCAATCACTACTTGCTTCATTCCTCTGCCGAGTTGTGTTTCTGTTGTCCATTCATCGTGTTCATCTATTGTAGAATATCCATCCCAGTTTTGGAAATCTTCAGCATATGGTATTGTTGCTTTCATTTGAGCTCTTAAACCACTTAAACAAGCAAAAGCAATTGTAATTAGTAAATAGTATTTCATTGGTTTAAAATTAGCATCAAAATTTAAGTATAAATACACAGGACAAATTTTTAGAACTTAGTTAGGTTGTTCAATCTGTTCAGTCTTTTTAATACTATAATTATGATAGTTTCACTTACTTAAGTTTATATTGGTTATTTATTTTCAGTTGTACTCATCAACATCGCCTCAATCTTTGCCAACCTAACTTCTAAAGCTTTAGAATCCGATTTTTGTGTCTCCACCTTCGATTTTAAGCTAGTTACTTCTTTCTCCTTAGCTATACTATACAACGTCAATTCCTCCACTTTTTGCAACAGCAACTTATTCATCTCTGCCAAGTTAACGCCATTGGCTTCCATGGCTGCGGCGCTTGGTATTTCGGGTAAGTGTTTGTTTTCTTTAATAAAAGCTTCTACTTCGGAGAGGTCGCGTAGGGTGTAGTTGTCGGCAAAAACAAAATCGGCGGTTTGAGCTTCTACCTTTATTTCGGTGGCGCGTATGGTACCTAGTACATCGAGTTTTGCGGTGGGGTTTGTTGTGCCTATGCCAACGTTGCCATTGGCAGCGATTCTAATTCTTTCAACTCCAGATGTTGAAAATCCTAAATATCCTCCAAATTGATCTCCCCCTCTGTAGAAAGAAATAAAACCATTGTTTTCATTTGTATTATATTTTAAGCCTATTCTAAATGATTCCAAATCACCACTTGTTTGATTTTCAGAATATTGAGTTGTTAATGTTTTTGAATATAATTGAAATGGGACTTCGGTGGCCTGTGATAAAATTGCTCCATAACTATGATCCCCATTATTTATATGTAGTTTGGCTTGTGGGTTAGTTGTGCCAATTCCCACATTACTTTCAAGGATAATTTTGTTACCTCCATTCGATTTAATAAATAATCCATTTTCATCTCCGTTTGATTGAATACATGAAGATGCACCATCTGACCACATGGTAAGGTTATCCCAATTTGCAGTCGCATTGTCTTTATTGTAAGTTCTTATTGTACCATTTACATCCAGTTTTGCACCTGGAGCTGTTGTGCCAATACCAACATTACCACGGTTCAAAGACATAAATGTTGAACCTGAGCTTCCAAAATCAATTCTCTCTTGATACGGATATTGCTTCATCCAACTCTTAAGTGTTGAAGGCTCTAAAAACGACGCATCAACACTAATACCTTTTATATAGCTTGCAGTAAACCAATCGCTACCAGTTGACTCCCTGAGCCAAAAATCGTTGACCAACATATTATTACTAGTTACATTGCCTTGCAAGCGCGTTAGCTGGGTGTAACTGCCTGCAGCAGTGCCTAATGTATTATTTACATTAACATTAAACTGTGTTGCAAAATCAGTTGATCCAATGCTCACTTTTCCATCAAAAGACACGTGTAATTTTTCATCTCCATTGTCACCTGTCCCAGCAAAATTAAGGGTGGCACCCCAATAGTCGTATGCTTTTATGTAGTACTTTGCCGCTCCTGATGTTGGCCCCGATTGTTTATTATTCAACCACAAAGTAGTTGATGAATTGTTATTGCTGTTTAAAATAATTTCGTTTGAAGGTGTGCTGGTTGAATTTCCAGTTGTAGTCCATTGACTCCATGCTGAAATGCTGGTCAGTCCAATGCTGATCAGGAGAATAGTTTTTTTCATGGGTAGTAAACATTTTTTCATTAATTATCATCAATTTGTTTAGTTCGTTTTTCTGTTGTGAAATGCGTTTTCAATTTTCACTCTTATCACTTATAAGCTAGTACTGCAAGTCTACTTTAAGGGATTTAGGGATAAATATCTATTCTTTTGATGTTGTATTCATTAACAAAGCCTCAATTTTTGCCAAG
>JBBQUP010000098.1:0-11841 GCA_038212305.1 Bacteroidales bacterium | reverse complement strand
ATTTTAGCAGATATTGGACATTTTGAAAGCGAACAATTCACTAAAGAACTTTTTTTTGAATTACTTACAAAAAAATTCCCTAATTTTGCAATCCATTTATCGAAAGTAAATAGCAATCCAATAAAATATTTGTAGCCAATGGCAGCAGTAGAGAACAAACCAAACGTAAACGAAATGTCTGTTGAAGAACGCTTAATTGCGATCAATGATCTTCAACGAGTTGCATCTGAAATAGATAAAATCCGTACACTTCGAGGAGAACTTCCTTTGGAGGTCCAAGATTTAGAAGATGAAATCGCAGGATTAGAAACCCGTGTGACAAATCTATCTATTGACACAAAAAAAATCACGGATATCATTGCTGCAAAAAAGAATGACATCAAAGAATCGGGACTACTAATCAAAAAATACGAAGCTCAACAATCGAATGTTCGTAACAATCGTGAATTTGATTCTTTAAATAAGGAGATCGAATTTCAGAAATTAGAGATGGAATTATCTGAGAAGCGAATAAAAGAATTCACTATTGAGTTAAACACCAAAGTAGATATTGAAGAATCTTCAGTTACATTGCTTAGTGAGCGAAAGATTGATTTAGCAGCCAAGAAAGCCGAGCTTGAAGAAATTGTAAACGAAACTCAAGTTGAAGAAGAGCGTTTATCGGCAAAGGCTAAAGAAATTGAAGTACATATTGATGAACGTTTGATAACTGCCTTTAAACGCATTAGAAAAAATGCTCGTAATGGCTTAGCTGTTGTATCTATCGAAAGAGATGCTTGCGGAGGTTGTTTTAATAAAATCCCACCACAACGTCAACTAGATATCAGAAGTCGGAAGAAAATTATTGTTTGCGAGTATTGCGGACGTATTTTAGTTGATACAGAAATGTAATATCAAAAACATTAAACGACATAATCACTTAAACATTGTCGCTATTTATCTTTTAGGTGCGAAATCTATAATTTTAGCTTTTGCATTTAAAAAGATAAATATGCGACTTTTGTTTTTTGTAGGTTTAATAGTCATAGCCCCATTATTGCTTAAAGCTCAAATTTCGGATAATTTTTATCTAAATATTAACTCGCTTTTCCATGGAGAAAAATTAAAACAAACAGATAATCTCTCTAAATATGAATCAATTTACTTAGAACACTACACCAATTACTACCACCTTATTAGTTTTCAATCTGTCAACGACTATAATAAATTCCAAATAGTCGAAGAACAACTTTTCAATCAACTCAATCAACAAAAAGCCAGTCAAACCATCGAAGAGATTAAATTGAACATGATGCTTCATCAAGTTATTGTTGAAGCCATTTTCGCCCACAACCTTCAAGCAGCATTCAATTTATATCGGCTTAATAAGCAAAATCAAGCACTTCTTGCAAAATACCCTTTAAGTGTTGAGGGGCAAAAAACAAGTGCGATACTAAGCCAAACACCAAGTGAATACAGGTTTTGGAGCAATTTAGTTGGACTTGAAGGAAACCTAGATGAAGGATTCAACCAACTGAAATCGCTTAATCAAAAACTTAATAATCCCATGGAAAAACAAATTGAACTTGTTCTATACGAAAGTTTTCTCCAATTCCGATTTTCAAAAAACTCAAATGCTTATTTTTTAGACTTCAACAAACAAGATCGTCTACTTTCCTATCCTCCTGTTTTATACATAGCATATTTAGGTGCAATTAAAAACAAGATCCAAATCGACAAACTAAATATTTTATCCACGACACAAAGCTTTCCGTTACTTAATTATGCAAAAGGAAAATATTACTTAAATCATCTTAACACCTTATGCATTAATGAATTTGAGACTTACCGAAAAAACTTTCAAGGCGAAGCATTTAAAACAGATACTTACTTAAGGCTGGCATGGAATTACTTAATCGCTAACGACACAATGAATGCCTATGAAATGCACAAAAATGCATCAAGTAGTTCAGCTGAACTTACCTCGTCGGATAAACAAGCGAAAGAAGAACTCCTTACATTAAAAAACACCCCCGTATTATTAATAAAAAGTCGACTGCTATATGATGCTGGGGATTATTCTCGCTCACTAGCCGTAATTAATTCGATGGAACAAAAATGTTTAATCAATAAAACATTAAAGCAACAGTATTATTATCAAAAAGCACGAATACAAGAGTCGCTTCAATTAACAACAGAAGCATTAATTAACTATCAGCTATCCTTATCCTATCAAGAAAATCACTCCAAATCGTATTATGGCACAATGGCAAGTATTTGTATAGCACAAATATATATATCAAAAAAAGAACCCGACAAAGCCGGGTTTTATTTACAAATTGCCAATAAATATAATACGAATAGCTACAAAAGTGATTTTGATAGTCAAATAAAGGATTTACAATCACATCTATCAGCGGAGTAGGTCATTACCAGCTTCCGCCAGCACCACCACCACCAAATCCACCACCACAAAATCCGCCAAATCCGCCACTTCCAGACGAAAAACCACCAAACCCACCGCTATTTCGAGATGATGAAGCCATCCCTCCCATGAGTAGCCAAAATGGTAATGAACTGCCTTTTACACCTTTGCTGGTATATGAAGTTTGATTTTTAGAAGACCCTTTTGATAGAATAACAAGAAATATTATTAATGCAATTACAATAATTAAACTGCCTCCTTTAGATTTCTCACTTTTTTTCATGTAAGCATCAGCAGTATACTCATTTTTAGTCAGTTCCATAATTACCGAAACCGCTTTTGCCATACCTCCATAATAATTCCCGTTCTTAAACTCAGGAATCATTTCAGCATTAACAATTCTATGCGCTACAGCATCGGGGACAGCACCTTCTAAACCATATCCGGTAGCGATAAAAGCCTTGCCCTTTTCATTCCCAACTTTAGGTTTTACCAATATGAGGATGCCATTGTTTTTACCAGCCTGTCCTATTCCCCATTTTTGTCCCAATTTAAATGCAAAGTCATCAACCGAGGTGCCTTCAAGCGAATTCACAACTACAATGGCAACCTGAGAGGATGATTCGTTGTTAAATTGCACCAATGTATTTTCGAGTTGCTGATTTTCTTCTGATGTTAAAACACCAGCAAAATCATTTACCATTCGGGGTGGATTTGGTAATTCAGGTAGTTCCTGAGCCGAAATTACAATCGAAATAAAAATTGCGACCGCAGTAAAAAAATACTTAATCATCTATTATAACATTTAAATGCTCAGGGAATTATTTCCCAAATGAAATTTCATCCGAAAGCTCGTTCATATCATCAGATTGGCAAGGAAAAAAATTCTTGAGCTGTTCGCCACTAGAAAGTATCCCTTTAATTAATCCTTCGCTATACTTCCCTTCCGAAAAATCTTTACCAATCTGATCCTTAATACTATTCCAAAAATTGTCCTCAACTTTCACGTTAATCCCTACATCACCAATTACAGCAAACTTTTTATCATCCACAGCTAAATAAAACAAAACACCGTTCCGTTGTTCTGTTTTATGCATATCTAATTTGCTAAACCAATGAGTAGCTCTATCTAATACATCCTCCTTACATTTTGATTCAACATGCAGTCGAATTTCACCAGATGTATTTAATTCGGCCGATTTAATTGCATTAACGATATTTGCCTTCTCTTGCTCTGTAAAAAAAATTTCCATAATAAATTAAATAAACAACCGTTTAAAATTCAACTTTTGGCGCATTTTTAGCACCAGCATCTGCTTGAAAGAATGGTTTTTTCTCGAAACCAAACCATCCGGCATAAACAACCGATGGAAAACTTTTTATTTTAGTATTATAAACTCGAACGGCTTCATTGTATTTTTGACGCTCAACAGCAATTCGATTCTCTGTTCCTTCGAGTTGGGCTTGCAATTCAAGAAAATTTTGATTTGCCTTCAAATCCGGGTAGGCTTCCATAACAACCATTAATTTCGACAAAGCAGACGTTAAACCGTTTTGTGCACTCTGAAACTGCGCAAAGGATTGCTCATTCAAGTTTTCAGCATTAATATTTACGCTGGTTGCTTTAGAGCGAGCCTCAATAACCGCTTCTAACGTCTCACTTTCATGCGCTGCATAACCTTTTACTGTGTTAACTAAATTGGGTATTAGATCGGCTCTACGTTGATAAACATTTTCGACCTGAGCCCACTGTGCATCAACAGCTTCAGACAATCCAACCATTTTATTGTATCCACAACTTGTAAAGAAAGGTAACAACAACAATACCAACCATTTAATATTCTTTTTTCTCATGTTCTATCATTTTAAATGTATCTGTTATTTTTTTGATTTTAACACTTAAAATAAACCCTCATAATAAGACGATTTATTCAATAAAAATAAAGTCTCTAAGTTAATTTAATCTCTACGGAGAAAAAAAAAATTGCAGACATATTTTTTTGAATCTGACATTTTTGTTTGAATTAAATTATTGATTTTTTATATTGAAATAATATTTTTTTATTTAACTTTACTTATCATTATACACAAACCCATTTCTAATCTACTAATTATGAAATATTTATTACTTATCATTAGCCTATTTATTTATAGCAATAGTACAACATCTCAAACTATTATCATCAACGAGATCGATACGGATCAAACAGGATCTGATACCGCAGAGTTTATTGAACTATATGATGGAGGAATTGGCAACACATCCTTAAATGGAATGATATTGGCTTTTATAAACGGCGATAACAAACAGGTCTACTTCAAAATTGATCTCTCGAATTACAACACTAATTCAGAGGGATACTTGGTAGCTGGAAATCAATCAATCACAAATAGATCACATACTTTTAGTGACGGGAAACTTCAAAATGGACCAGATGCTGTGGCACTCTATAAATGTAAATCGTCGGATATTCCATTAGATGCTGTATATATTCTCGACAACCTAATAGATGCCATTGTTTATGGGACTTCTCAATCTATCCATCAGGATCTATTGCCACTATTAAATGCAGGACAACTGATTGTTAATGAAAACATGAATAATTTGATTACCACCCAATCCTTACAGCGCATTCCGAACGGAAGTGGCGGGGCGCTGAATTCCAATACATACAATGCAGAAACTCCAACTCCAGGATATTCCAATTCAATATCAACGAATTTGGAAAACAGCAAACTAAACCTGAGCAATACTATTTATGTTTCCAAAAACTTTTTACAAATTCCCGATAAAGCGGTAAAATCGTTCACTATTTCGAACATTCATGGATTAATTATTTACTCGGGATTGAATAATCAGGCAATTAATATAGGATTCATACAAAGAGGCATCTACCTTATTGAAACAAAAAATCAGGATGGGTTAATTCGAATTCAAAAATTATTAATCAACTAATTGGTTTTCAATAATTTGTTTCGATTACTTACCATGGATAGCAACAAACATAAAAAGACCACTATCCCATTGTAAATTAGTTTCTCGAAACCGAATTTGAAATAATAATCCATCACACCAATTAAAACAGGTGCTCCAACAGCAATATATGGTGTCCAAGAATCGTTACTTCGAAGTTTAGTAAACAAACCAAATGCAAATAAGCCTAAAAGTGGTCCGTAGGTATAACCTGCAATTGTAAAAATGGTGCTAATAATGGTATCTAAATCTAATACCCGAAACAATACGATTACCAAACCCAATACGATAGAAACGCCAATATGAACAAGACGTCGAGTTTTTACAGCTTGTTGTGGCTCCATTTTTTCAACTTTTAATAAATCGACCGAAAAAGAGGTAGTTAATGAAGTTAAAGCCGAATCAGCACTCGAATAGGCTGCTGCCACCAAGCCTAACATAAATAAAATGCCAACAATCGGAGGGAAATAACCACCTGTTGCCAACATTGGAAATAAATCATCGCCTCGTCCCGAAAAAACAATTCCTTGTTTATCAACAAAAATATAAAGCAGAGCTCCTAAGGCTAAGAAAATAAGATTCACAGGAACAAAGGCAATACTATACCAATACATATTTTTCTTTGCATCGGAGAGCGATTTGCACGTCAAGTTTTTCTGCATCATATCTTGATCAAGCCCAGTCATAACAATGGTCATAAAAGCACCTGATAAAAACTGTTTCACAAAATGCTGCTTCGAACTCCAGTCGCTAAATTCGAACATATGTGAGTATGAACTTGACCGAATGAGCTCAATGCCTTGTAAAACAGAAAGATTTAATGTATTAAGAATAACACCAACTGTTAAAACAACAGCTAAAATCATTAGAATTGCCTGAACCATATCCGTCCAAATCACAGTTCGAATACCTCCACGAAAAGTATACAACCAAATTAATCCAATAGTAACAATAACAGTTACCATAAAAGGGACATGTAATGCATCAAAAATAGTTAATTGTAAAACGCTTGCCATTAAATATAATCGAGCAGCAGCGCCAATGGTTTTGCTTACTAAAAACAAAATAGCACCCGTTTGATAACTTTGTATTCCAAACCTATTATTTAAATACGAATATATTGAAGTTAACTGCAATCGATAAAAAAGCGGAAGTAAAACCTGAGCAATAAATATGTATCCTAATAAATACCCAAGCACCATTTGCATATACGAAAATCCCGTTGAACCAACCCACCCTGGCACCGAAATAAATGTTACCCCCGATAGCGATGCACCAATCATTCCAATTGCTACTACGTACCATGGCGATTTTCGGTTGCCAAGGAAAAAAGTGCTATTATCCGAGTCGCGTCCAGTGTAATACGAGATTATTATCAACAAACCAAAGTAAAAAACAATGGCTATACCTATATAATATGGATTCATACTAAGTTATTAATTTCAGATTAATGGCATATGACAACCTAAATAACTACATTCAAGCAATAAAAATCAAACAAAAATAACCAATCGCCAAACTAAACCTAATGAAAAAAGTTATTAGCGGTTATGATTCATCTAATTTCAACCTCAAATTTAAGCATCTGTATAATTTTTTAATAGATGTCTAGATTTACAGATTATAGAGAGAGAAGAAGATGAAAAGATGAAATTTAGAATATTCTTCATTTGGAATTATCTAAAATATCTTCTATATCTGTCTAATATCTATTACTCTTTTTATCTCTGTATTAATTTAAATAAAAATTAAACAGTTACTAATAAAAACCATATTATTCAAGGATTGTTGAGTATCCATATCATTCGTCATTTTTTTTTAACTTTGCATTCCATAATCAAAAAAACATGCTTCATTTCTCTTCGAAACATTTAGAAAACGCTGTAAATGAACTTTCAAAGCTACCTGGAATTGGTAAAAAAAGTGCACTTCGCTTAGCTTTGCATATTTTAAAGCAAGACACTAATCACGTTGCAAAATTTACAGAAACAATAAACAGACTTCGATTAGAGACTAAATATTGTAAAACTTGCAATAATATTAGTGATAAAGACATGTGTGAAATCTGTTCAGGAATTCATCGCGACACATCGTTAGTTTGCGTTGTTGAATCAATTAGAGATGTAATGGCCATTGAAAACACTCAACAGTACAATGGTGTATATCATGTTTTAGGAGGAGTGATTTCGCCAATGGATGGCATTGGTCCCAACGACTTATCTATTAACTTATTGGAGAGTCGCATCGGCAATGGATTGGTAAAGGAACTCATTTTCGCATTGCCTGCTACAATGGAAGGAGATACTACGAACTTTTATCTTTATAAAAAATTTGAACCCCTAAAAATTAATATATCAACGATAGCTAGAGGTGTTTCTATTGGAGATGAATTAGAATATATAGATGAAGTAACCTTAGGACAATCGCTACTTAATAGGCAATTATTTAAATTAACTCTCAAATAAATACAAATCAAAAACATAAAAACATAGATTTTCTTTTAATAATTTGTATAAATAAAAACTCAATGAAAACACTTAAAATACTGTTCTACACTTTTGTAACAATAATGATTTTGTTGGCTGGCATTTCTTTAACTATTGTGCTTCTGATGCATATTGAGTTTAATTTATCGCCACAAGACACTAATTATTTTGAATCCACGATTATATTATTAGCATTTATAGGGATTCCCGGAACTCATTATCTACATAAAAAACGCATTTCTACGTTACCTTCTACATTACAAATAGCTAACAAATTAAGTCACTATAAAAACAGTTTTTTAATTAAACTTGCCACTCTCGAAGGGCTTTCGGTGTTAACATTAATTACCTACATTTTAACTTCTCGAGAAAGTTATTTATATATTTTTGGTATATATTTAGTTACAGTTTTGATTAACTACCCTTCACCATCAAAAATTGCTGAAGAGTTAAATTGTGAACCATCAGAACTAAATTAATCATCACTTTAAAACATGATAATAGCTGTTGATTTTGACGGAACCATTGTTGAGCACAAATATCCTGCAATTGGAAAAGAACGAACTTTCGCGATTGAGACATTAAAAATGTTACAAGCCAAAGGTCATTTATTAATATTATGGACATACAGATGTGGAGAAGAATTAGATGAAGCCGTTGCTTTTTGTAGCAATAGAGGTTTGGTTTTTTATAGCGTCAATAAAAGTTTTCCCGAAGAGACATATAACGAAGACATTAGTCGTAAAATTAATGCAGATGTTTTTATTGACGATCGTAATGTTGGTGGATTTCCTGGATGGGGAGAAATTTGGCATATGCTAAATGCAGCTGCTCCATTATCTGAAAAAGATTCATATAATGCTTTATATAAACAATCTACGATGTCTGGATTTATTGAATTGATACGCAAAATTTTCAACAAGTAAGATAGATTCGAGACTATTTAGAGACTATTTAGAAACTGTTTAAATTTTATAGATGTCTAGTATAGAAAGAGAAGATAAGAAGATAAAGGGATGAAAATAGAATGTTCATCATCTGGGATTATCTAAAGCATCTTATCGATCTGTCTAAATATCTATCATTCTTCCTATCTCTTTATTTATTAAATTAAATTTAAACAGTTACTTATATTTAAATCAATTACTTCTGATCGAAATGTATTTTCATCAAAAAATAATTAAAAACTAAACCAATCAATTTCCTAATTATTATCTTAACCTTTTCAAATAAATATTTTTTCAAGTAACAACCCAAAAATTTTCTTTGTATTGAATTTCAATCTATTATCTACCCCCATGAAAACAAGCAATTATTTATACACGCAAAAACATCACCTTGATCGTATCATTAAATCATTTTCAATTGCATTAACTTCTTCTAAAAGTCGGTTGATTTTGATTTTGATGGTTGCTTTTTTTTCATCCAATTTGGTTTCAGCTCAAAAAAAATTAAAAAAAGCCATATCTCAAGCCGAAGAATTTATTGCAAGAGATGATTTTAAAACCGCTGCATCAATACTTAAAAATTACGAAAATATTGAACCAACCAATGGATTACTTAACTTAAGGTTAGGTTATTGCTATTTGAATATGGATTCAACCACAGAGTTATCAATCAGCTTATTACAGCAAGCGGTTGCTAGTTTTCCTTTAAAAAAGAAAAAGAATGATTATGCATTTCAAGCACGTTTTTATTTAGGACAAGCTTATCATACCAATTATCGTTTTAAAGAAGCATTGAATGAATTTCAAGCACTTGAGAGTAAAATTCCCCCAAAAAGTAAAGATTTATTAGCCTCAGTGCAAAAGGAATTAAACTATGCTAAAAATGCCATCAAACTATCCGAAAACCCTGTTAACTTTAAAATAACCAATTTAGGTAGCGGTATAAACACAAATTTCGACGAGTATAGTCCGGTTGTTTCGGCAGTTGAAACACAATTAATATTCACATCAAACCGCAAAGGGACAGGCGATTACATGACTCCAGACAGTTTATATTTCGAAGATATTTATATTTCGAAACTTTGGAATAATGAATGGAGTAAGGCAGAACCCATTGGCTATAAAATAAATACCGAAGGTAACAATGCCTCTATAAGCATAAGTGCCGATATGCGCACTTTATTTATTTATGAATACGATGGCATTTCAGGCGATCTTTACTATAGCAATTTAAATTTCGATGGGTGGTCGACACCAGAGAAACTCCCCCGCCCTATCAACTCAACTTATTCAGAGACTCATGCGTCAATGTCTATTGATAGCAACACATTGTACTTCACCAGCGACCGACCAGGTGGTTATGGAGGATACGACATTTATGCTACACATAAATTGCCTACAGGAGAATGGGGGAAAGAAATTAATTTAGGTCCGGTAATTAATACTATTGGTGATGAAGAAAGTCCATTTATTCATGCTGATGGTAAAACACTTTATTTCTGCTCAACCAACCATACTTCCATGGGAGGATTTGATATTTTTAAATCCACACAAAACGACTCAGCGCAATGGTCAGAGCCTGTTAACATAGGATATCCAATCAATACTCCCGATGATGATTTGTTCTATATTCCAACGGTTGATGGACAACGAGTGTATTTTGCAAGTCGCCGACAAGGCGGATTCGGTCGATCAGACCTATACCTCATTGAGTTTAGCGACAACGATCCTCGAAGCTTAGCCGTTATTGCCGGATATGTTTTTGACAACGAAAAACAACCTTATTCCGAAGCTATTATCACTTTATCAGATAAAGAAACTGGCGATGTAATAGGTATTTACAGAGCGAATCCATCAACAGGAAAATTTATTGCAATTGCTCCATCAGGAAAATCATATACTATTTCATATGAATCCGATAAAGAGACGATTACTAAAGACATTCAAATACCAAATAGAGCCAATTTCACAAGCGGCAATTGGGCTTTTTATATCGATCCTGTTTTTATTTCAAGGTAATAGTCATCAAACTATAGTACTATACTATCAACCTATTGATATTGTACATTTTTTTTTGCATTTTAACCAATTGAATAATCAATATTAAAATCATAAATACAATTTACTATTAAATCAATATTTTTAGGTTTGATGTGCTAATTGAAAAATCCATAACCCTATGAAAAAAAACAACTACATTCTCCTACTATTTATTCTTATTGCCAATGTAGTTTGCATTGGTCAAACAATCAGCAAACAAACCAATAAAAACTATTCCGAAGCTGTTGCCATCGCTGAAAGCAATGCTTATCCTGAGGCCATTCCTCTCTTTAAAAAGATATTACTTAAGACACCAAATACGCCAGAAGTACTATATTATTTGGGCTATTGTTACTTAAATACCGCCAATGGTGCTGATTCGGCAATTATATATTTATCTCAAGGTATTACAGCACTTCCAAAACAAGATGAAAAATCCAGCCTTAGTGTTGATTTAAATTTATCCCTTGCAAAAGCCTATCAACTCACACTTCAGAGTATCGAAGCAATAAAACTTTATGAAAAATTAAAAACATTAATTCCATCGGACGATATCGTCATGCAAACCCGCATTGCACATGAGATTGAAACTTGTTACAATGCCATTGAACTAGTAAAAAAATCAGTTAAATTAGACATTCTGCACCTTGGAAATACAATCAACTCTAAAAGCGACGATCATAGTCCGTTGGTATCTGTTGATGAAAGAACAATTTTCTTTACCACTCGCCGACCATCAAGTTATTCAAAGTTAATGCCCGACGGACAATACTCCGACAAAATATTCATATCTACACGCGATTCAATAAGCAATGCTTGGAGTAAACCCGAAATCATAAATAAATTGTTTAAAAAAGAAGGACATGAATCGGGCGTTAGTTTAACGGCTAATGGTCAAGTTCTCTATTTATTTAGAAATGATATTGATGGCAAAAACCTTTACGAATCGTTATATGATGGTACTACTTGGAACGAACCATCAAAATTACC
>JBBQUP010000097.1:0-11945 GCA_038212305.1 Bacteroidales bacterium | reverse complement strand
AAACAAATGAGGGTTTGCCTTTACGTTCCGAAAGACTTTTTTCGAAGGTTTTATCTTTCGCCCATTTGTTTAGTATCTCTTTATTGATTGATGAGAGATCTAATCCTTTGTATTCCTGAAATTTATTTGCCATTTTTTATTGTCCTTAAAAAAAGTGTACAAATATAGATGATGCACCTTATATAAGCAAATTGAATTGAACTCTCTTTGAAAGGCATAGATCTTTAATGGTTTTTGTTATTTGCTGATTTTAATACTAACAAATGTCTTTTTTATCTTTCGATCTTTTCATTTTCTTTGCACCGCAAAAAATTAACTTAAATCACTGTGCTAGAATTATTCTTTTAATAAACTAGCACTAAAAACGTAACAAAAATGATGAAGAACATCCAACTTAAATTGGCCACAATGCTGCTATTGATTACTGCATTACCGGCATTTTCTCAGAATGTGCAATTCCATTACGATTTTGGCAAGGATCGCCATTACGAAACAACTACTCTCGAAATGTTCAAACCCGATAAATGGGGAAGTACTTTTTGGTTTGTTGATATGGATTATGGAAGTAATGACGTGAAAGGGGTTTCGCTTTCATATTTCGAAATAGCCCGGGGTTTAAAGTTTTGGGATAATCCTTTTGAATTACATGTTGAGTACAATGGTGGCTTCGGTCAGTTTATGCCAGGCGGAGCTTACCAAATTAACGATGCTTGGTTGTTTGGAGGGAATTATACTTGGAATAATGCCGATTTTACACGAGTATTCACACTTCAGGCTATGTATAAGTCAATTCGCAATTACAACAAAGAATCGTTTCAAATAACTGGAGTTTGGGGATTGCATTTTTTTAATAAAAAAGTATCATTTACAGGATTTGCTGACTTTTGGAGAGAAGAGCAAGTTTTGGATTCTAAATCAACTAATTTTATATTCTTAACCGAACCTCAATTGTGGTATAATGTAACTGATCATTTTTCGTTTGGTAGCGAGGTGGAGATTAGTTCTAACTTCTCTCAGAATAAAGGTTTTATGGTAAATCCTACCTTGGCTGTGAAATGGAATTTTTAAAAAAAAAGTTGAGGGGTTGAGTTGTTTATGGACTGTTTAGGTGCTTCTTTTATTTTAAAATCTCAGGCCTAATTTATTATTTTCGTTTTTGCTGTTTATGAATTAATTAGCTGACGAAATACGACATTTTTTCCTGTGAAGTACTTAATTCTGCGTATAGACTTTAACCTCTTGTTTGTAATATTTATTGTGAAAACATAATTCATAACGATATGTTAGAAAAATACTTTAAACTAAAAGAGAATAAAACAACTGCCCGAACAGAGATTTTAGCGGGGATTACCACCTTTATGACAATGGCCTATATTTTGGCTGTGAACCCATCGATTTTAGGTGAGACGGGCATGGATAAAGGAGCACTTTTTACGGCAACGGTTATATCATCGGCTGTTGCTACTTTGGTTATGGCTTTATGGGCCAAGTTGCCTTTCGCACTTGCTCCTGGCATGGGGTTAAATGCCTTTTTTGCGTTTACTGTAGTGTTAGGGATGGGTCATTCGTGGCAGTTTGCTTTAACCGCAGTGTTTTTAGAAGGATTGGTATTTATTGCTTTAACGGCATTTAATATTCGGGAAATGATTGTGAATGCCATCCCTCATAACCTTAAGCATGCCATATCGGTCGGTATTGGTGTTTTTATCGCTTTCATAGGGTTGAAAAATGCAGGTGTTGTGGTATCGGACCAAGCTACATTTGTAAAGTTAGGTGCTGTGACCGATTTAGCAACCAATGCCGGACCAATGATTGCTTTAGTATCACTTCTTCTTACCGGTGTTTTGCTCGCAATGCGGGTAAAAGGCTCTTTGTTGATAGGAATATTATTTGCAACCGTTCTTGCCATTCCTTTTGGGATTACTCATATCCCCGAAAGTTTTGAATTAACGCCTCCATCAATTAGTCCCATTTTCATGAAGTTCGAATGGAATCAGATTTTCACCATCGATATGGTTATTGTGTTGTTCACCTTTTTATTTGTCGATATGTTTGATACTGTTGGAACGTTAATTGGTGTTTCATCGAAAGCAAATATGTTGGATAAGAATGGGAATGTACCCAGAGTTAAGCAAGCTTTATTTGCCGATGCCATTGGTACAACTTTTGGCGCAATGCTAGGTACTTCAACAGTTACGACTTACGTTGAAAGTGCTGCCGGAGTTGCTGAAGGAGGACGAACTGGTTTAACCTCACTAACAACTGCATTGCTATTTGTTGTAGCACTTTTTCTATCACCAATATTTTTAATGATTCCAGCTGCGGCAACGGCACCAGCCCTTGTTTTAGTTGGTGCTATGATGATGTCGCCCATACTAAAAATTAGTTTCGACGATTTCACAGAATCCATCCCTGTTTTTTTAACCATTGTTATGATGCCATTTACATTTTCGATTGCCGATGGTATTATGTTTGGGATGATAAGTTATGTGGTTTTGAAACTATTCTCAGGAAAAGCAAAAGAGTTAACACCAGTAATGTATGTGTTGGCGTTGTTGTTTATTCTTAAGTTTTTTGTATAACCTTAAAGGGGTATCATAAATAAAAAAGAGTCACTCGGTTTGAGTGGCTCTTTTTTTAGATAATATCTGAAAGATGGTTTTTGTAGATAAATGTGAAGTTGAACTCTTTATCGATGTTTATGATTTTATATCCTGCTTTCTGCAATAAATGAATGGACTTTTTTATTCGTTTATGAGAATCACGGTCAATGGGGGTATGAGTTTCATCGAACTCAATGCATAAAATTTTTATAGGAATTTTTGAAATTAAGATGTCCTCAATAACATTGTATTCAGCACCTTCAATGTCTAATTTCAATAAGTCAAGTTGGCGGTGATTTAATTGGTTCATTAAATCCGAAACAGGAAGAACAGATGCTTCGAAAAAGTTGGTTGTTCGTTGTAAATTTAATGCTGAATGCGATACATGATTTTCGTTTTGTGGCGCATAAAATTTTATGATATCTTTTTTGTTCCAAAGACCAATGGGATGGAAGTGGATTTTATCGAAACTGATATTTGAGGCTACAGGATAATATTCGTCATTTCCTGTTTTGGATTGCACACTTGATTTTAGTGATTTGATTGTATCTATAAAATGATCCTTGGCTCTTGGTGTTGGGTCGATAATGTGAATATGGCAACCGTATTTTGCCGAAAGAGCAATATCAAACGTAATGTCTTCGCCAGCACCAGCTAAGTAACAAATCGATTGGTCTGTTAGTGCGTTAGTCGGGATATCCCAACCACCATAAACACCACCTAATCGCATGGTTGGTATGTTATTTTGTTTTTTAAGTAAACATCTCAGAAATATCTCTCTCTTGAGTTTAAAAATCATTCTTGAAATGGGGGTTTTCATATTTACAACGCTTAATAAATTGTTAATAATCCGTTTTCGATGGATTCATAATTAAATATCGATAGTAATCGATCACTACGATCCACTTCATCAGGTCGCAAGTTGGTTCGCATCAATTGGAAGATGCTAAACTCAGAGGCACTTAGTTTTATATTTCGTGCTACAACTCCTGTTTCCACTTTAAAATTGCGATTTTCAATGTCGATATCGGAAATGGTATTGTTAAAACGAATATCGGTGTAAGTGAGATAAATACATTCAGCAAAGGATTGTATTTCAATCATAAGATCGGAATGGAAATAAAAGCGGTCGCTGTTTGTGTCAATATTATATTTTTCGTTTGGATGGCTTGAAATTAGCGATTCAAGATCCGATGTATGTTTCGAGTAATCAATACTCATGGCTCTGATATAGCCATTGTGCGTAATCTCTTCAGTTTGGCTAATAACTTTTGATGCCAGCTTTTTTCTCAATCCCGATGTTTGAAATCGACTTTTAAAAGCATAGGAGCAATAGTTAACGGGCAAATCAATGTGATTATCCAACGTGTATTTAAGTATTTCGAGGGCTGCCATTTCCGATTCGGGTGAGGTAACTCGGGCTCCGTGCGAAAACTTATAGTTGCGAGCTGTTAAATTGTTAAAATTGTAAGGTGTTAAGCGCAACTGATGTAGGTTTAGAAACGACAAGCCGGCATCAGCCAATTCGGTAATACTTGACTTTATTTTTTCAATCTCGTCGGGAACTGCTGGTATTTCAACCGTTACGTTAGGTATTATTCCAATGGCTTCTTTTGCTGTTTTTATGTTGTAGTTTGTGGCTCCAATATCTACTCTAAGCTCATTTAAGCCCAAATCGGCTAGTTCTTTTAACTGATCAATTGATGTACGAGTTCCATTGGTATACATCCAAACATAAATATCGGGAGGTAATTGTTGGCGAATAGATTTAAGAAATGCCACCACTTTGTCGTACGTTAAAAATGGCTCCCCACCGCTAAAACTAATTCCTTTGAATTTGAAGTTTTTAATATAGTCGATGTAGGGTTCTGGGGATTTAAAAGTAAGCGTTTGAGTGACTGGAGATCCGATTTCGGTTTGAGGTGCCGGACAGTAAAAGCAGTTGCAATTGCATTTTCCATTTATAAATAAGCAACTCCATTGGCCTTCGCCACACAATTTACAACCAGGAGAAAGTCTTGAGACATCTGTTTTAGTGTTGTTAAATCCCCAATTAACTCTATCGCCCAATTGCGAAATTATTTCGTTGCGCTTATCTTCGAATTCCATCGCTTCGTAATAGTTTAGCCATTGAATCGAATCGTAGTTTACGCCATATTCTTTTCGGTTGCTTTCAACCTGTTTGTTTTGTTGGTTTGCAAATGCTTTCACCCTTTATTTCTTTCTGTTTTTCAATGGCAAATATAGCTTAATTCATCTAGTTATTATCCAAATGTTTATGTTGGTCGTCCATAAAGCAAACTCAACCCTAGGTCTAACATTTTGAACGTTTTATCAAACAAATAGATTAAAGTTTTTTAAACCAGAACGTTTAATTCTAATTGTGAGTACAACGATATTTGAAGGAAGATGTTTAGAACGGATGAAGCTATTGCCAAATACATAAATCCATATGAATGAATCGTTATTTGTTGATGTTTATTACTTTTGTGTCTATAAATTGATTGGGGTGAAGGAATTACGGCTAGTTCTATTTTTTGTATTTATCGGCACAGTTCAGCTTTATTCCGTTGAATTGGATAAAGTAGATTTAACTTTTCGAACGTTAACTATTCAGGATGGTTTAACGCAAAATACAGTTATATGTGTTTTTCAGGATCATAGAGGATTCATTTGGCTGGGAACCGAGGATGGATTGAACAAATATGATGGAAGAAAAATAGTTGCCTATATGCCAGCTATTAATAATCCACAAACGATTCAAGGTGGCGCCATAAATGCGATTGTCGAAGATGATTCAGGATTTATTTATTTTGCTGCTTCAGGTGGAGGTATAAGCGTGTATGATCCTCAAACAGGGTTGTTTAAGCATATGACTGAGAATTCTCCCGATTCAACATTAAGAATTCCATCTAATTTTGTTTTCGACTTAGCTATTCATCCTAATGGAACAATATGGTTTATTAGCGGTGTTGGGCTCACGCGTTTTAATCCCTCGACAAAAACGATGGATCATTTTAATTTTAAAAAAGGAGATTTGTTTGATGGACCTTCTGCAATTAAACTCTTTATTGATAAGGATGGTTCCGTTTGGGTTTCTGTTTTTGCAATGGGATTGTATCAATTCAATCCCGACACCAAAGAGTTTCATCATATTGTAATTAGTGATCAGTCTGAAAATCAAAGAAAGGTTAATACGATTCGAAGCATTGTTTCGTTGGATAACGATAACTTTTTATTAGGTACAGATGGAGGCGTTATTAAATTTAATAAACTGTCGAAAAAATTTGAATCCTATTTAGATATTAAATACAGTGTTAATGCATTATTAAAAGATAGCAAGGGTAATGTATGGGTGGGAAGCAGTATTGAAAAGATAGTTACGATTAATCCTCAGGGCGAAAAGTATCAACTATCTACTGATACATATGATAGTAAAAATATTCCTGAACATTTTGTTGAAACGTTTTACGAGGATAGCAATGGAGGATTATGGTTTGGTTTAAAGAATAAAGGAGTAGCTCTAACCAACTTATACAATAAGCCGTTTTTACATGTTTATCATTCTCCTTTTGTGAATAGTTTACCTGGAAATGAAATTTTTGCAATAGCGGAAGGCTGTGACCATGATGTGTGGATTGGCACCATGAATGGATTAAGTAAATGGAATCGTACGACCAAAACATTTACAAATTACACCACTAGCAACAGTCCTTTGCCTGATAATAGGATTTGGAATATTTTATATGAGGGGAATGATTCAATATGGATATCAACACATAATGGGGTAGTACTATTTAACTCAATAAATAAAACCGTTAAGATATATAAGCATAGTAAAGACAAATTAAAATCGTTACCTGAGAATGGAATAAATGTTATTAAGCGCGATAAGCTTCGTCGGTTGTGGGTTGGCACAATGGATGGTTTATCAATGATGGATGAAAAGAATGGGACTTTTAGAAATTTTCATCAGAATGATGGATCAGGATTAAGTTTTAATACCATTTCTGATATCTTCAACGATTCGAAAGGACGGATGTGGGTGGGGACTGAATTTGGATTAAACTTATTTGATTCAAATACCAATACATTTATGTCGTTTATTCACAGTGATACAAATGCAAATTCGTTGGTTAATAATGATGTTCATTCCGTAAATGAAGATAAACTAGGTCGTATATGGGTGTGTACTCGTTTTGGGATTTGTTGGTATAATGAAAAAGAGGATCGATTTATTTCAATTTCGCATCCCGATTTAACGAGCATGTTTACCTATACTGCATTAGATGATGGGAACTATGTGTGGGTTTCAACCCATAGAGGGATTGCTCGCATTAAAAGCTATGGGCTGGGTGGAATAAAAATGTTTGATGTTACAGACGGATTGCAGAGTAACGAGTTTAATCCGCCTGGAATTAGGTTGGCTGATGGCATGTTTTTATTTGGGGGTATAAATGGGATCACTGCGTTTTATCCGGATAGCATTAAGTTAGGGCCATCAAGAATTCCTCCTTTGTTTTTTACCGAAATAAAAGTTAATGGGCAAGTTATTAATATGTTTTCTGAACTACCTTCAGGACGCAACAATATTTTAAAAAATATTGAATCAGCATCAAAAATAACTTTAGAACCCAATGAAAGGCTAGTCTCTTTTGAATTTACAGCTCTGGAGTATTTTACGCCTGAGAAGATTAAATATTTTTATCGTGTTATTCCTGGTACTCCAAACTGGATACCGTTGAAGGATCAGAATTTTATTACGTTTATAGACTTACAACCGGGTAAATATACATTTCTAGTGCGATCAACCAATGCTGATCAAATTGAAGTTGCAAATATTAGAACCATACAACTGGAGATTCTCGCTCCTTATTATAAGCAATTGTGGTTTGTGGTATTGGGGTTCGTTTTCATCTCATTAATTGGGTTTTTAGGTGTTAAATATTGGTACAATAAAGTAGAACGAGATAAACAAACACTTGAAAAGTTAGTAGAGGAACGAACTCGTAAGGCCGAAATTCAGACAAGGGAAATTGAAATACAGCGAAATATAGCACGTCATCAGCGCGATAAAATTGCAGAGCAAAAAACAGCTCTTGAGCAATTTGCACAGAATCTTGAGAAGAAAGTGCAAGAGAGGACAAAAGAACTTGAGTTGGAGAAATTAAAAGCCGAAGAATCCGATAGACTTAAAAGTTCTTTTTTATCGAATATGTCACATGAAATTCGAACCCCAATGAATGCCATTATCGGGTTTTCGGAACTTCTGTCGGGGCAGGTTTTTGAAGCAGATGAACGTAAGCATTTTGTGGATATCATTCGTCAAAATGGCGACCACCTTTTGGATTTGTTGAATGATATTATAGATATCTCAATGATTGAAGCGGGACAATTAAAGCTCATTAAAACAACCTTAATCATGAACGACTTGGTTGATGAGGTTTATTTGAATTTTAAGAATAATCGAATCTATATCGATAAGCTTAAATCAATAGATTTGTTGATCATTCCACCTCCTCAAACAGTGATTATAATTTCGGATCCTGTGCGTGTTAAGCAAGTTCTTTTAAATTTAATTAGTAATGCTTTCAAATTTACCGAATCAGGTAGTATTAGTGTCACTTACGAAGAGAATAATGGATGTGTTCAGTTCTCGGTAGTTGATACTGGCATTGGTATAAAGAATGAGGATTTATCGAAGATATTTGTTCGTTTTCGTAAACTTGAAGATGATAATTCGGTTTTGTATGGAGGCAATGGCTTGGGTTTAACCATATCCCGTAATTTAATTGAAAGCTTAGGCGGAAGTATGTGGGTTGAATCCCAAGTGGGTGTTGGAACTACTTTTTATTTTACTTTACCTTCGTAGGAAGACGGAAGATGGGAAGATTAAAAAGATAAAGAGACAGATAGATGAGATTGCCCCCTTCTTATCTATCTGTCTCTTTATCTCAAGATCTCATTATCTTCCTCTCTTAAGATCTATTTCACAATCGTCATTTCGTCAATCAAATGGGTTGCTCCAGCAAACTTGTCAATAATAAAGAGCACATAACGAATATCAACATTAATGCATTTCTGAAGTCTGTTTTCAAATGCAATATCGCCACTCATCGCTTCCCAGTTGCCATCGAAAGCCAATCCAAATAGTTCGCCATTGCTATTTATTACTGGGCTACCCGAGTTACCACCTGTTATGTCGTTGTTAGTGGTAAAACATACATGCATAGTCCCATCCGCATCAGCATAATTTCCATAATCACTAGAGTTATACAAATCTTTAAGTTTGGCAGGTACAATAAACTCCCAGTTATTAGGATCTTCTTTTTCTATTACGCCTTTTAAGGTTGTAAAATAGCTGTATTCAACCGCATCGGCTGGCGAATAATCTCCTACACTTCCAATGCTTAAGCGCATTGTAAAATTAGCATCTGGATAAAACACTTTATCAGGTTGCATTTCCATTAATCCTGCTTGGAATAAACGATTAAAGCGTTCGATATTTTGCGATGGCTTGGCTAATTCATCGCTAATTGAATAATAGGTTTTGTATGATGATTGACTAGCCACAAATGCAGGGTCGTTGGTTAGTTTTTTAAGTGAAGGCTTTTCTAGAAACAAATTAAATGCTTGTTCGTTGGCTAAAAACGATTTCTTAAATACATAAGCAGCATATGCTGAGTAGTTTTTATGGAATTTAGAGTCAATCACCGAAAAAAATTCAGGATGAAACTGAGCCGGGATGTCGTTGTGATACAATTTTATAAGTGCTGCCATTACTTTTTCATCAGTCGATGGACTATAATCTTTGTAGAATTCGGCTGCTATGGGTTTCAGCTTTTCAATTGCCGATGCTATGGACTCATTGTCTTTGCTTTCAAGAGCTTTCTTTAAGTCGTTTAAATTACGAGCAAATCCAAAAAGTTCAGTTCCACGCAATAAACACTCACTAATAAATTGTTTGGCCAAAACTAAATCAGCTTCCGATTGGTAAGCTTTTTCTAAACCAGTTAGTACTTCACCATATTTTTGTTGGCGAGTTGCATCAGCATTTATCCATTGACCAAATTGTTGTTCTAATGCGCGTTTCGAATCCAGCACATGCAATTGTTGCAATCCTTTGTTCATGCCAATGCTGTTTTTCCAATAGTTCGAACTGCCAGCATATTTCGAAGCATACTGAATATTTATTTTTTTGCTGCTCATCATATCTTCGTGCCAAATATCTTGCTTAATGCCACGTGGCTTAGTTCGGCTATGATTAATAATGTTCATGCGTTCCTCAATTCCCCACGATGTTAAATATCTATCGGTACTGCCAGGGTAGCCAATCGTCATGGCAAACTCATTTTTGGGAGTTCCTTTTAACGAAATGGGTAAATGATGTGCGGGCTTGTATGGTACGTTTTGAGCCGAGTACTCAGCTGGTTTGCCGTCAGGGCTTGAGTAAACGCGGAACATACTAAAGTCGCCAGTGTGTCTGGGCCACATCCAGTTATCGGTATCGTGTCCAAATTTTCCAATCGATGAGGGAGGAGTTCCAACCAGTCGAACGTCGGTAAAGGTTTCGTATATCACCAAGAAAAATTGGTTTCCTGCAAAAAAGCTTTTAACAAGTGCTTTGTAATTAGTGCCTTCTGTAGCTTTTTTTTCTATCTCGCGACTAGCTAAATTTATTTTTTCGTTTCGCTCGGTTTCTGTCATGTCAGAAGTAACATTTTTTAAAACCGAGTCGGTCACATCCTCCATCTGTTTTAAAAAAGTAACAGTTAATCCCGGAGCCGATAATTCGTCGTTTTTGGTGGCAGCCCAAAAGCCATCTTCTAAGTAGTCGTGTTCAACCGAGCTTAAGTTTTGTATTGAGCCATAACCGCAGTGGTGATTGGTTAAAATTAAACCCTCATCGGATATTAATTCGCCAGTGCAACCACGACCAAATATAACCACAGCATCTTTTAAGCTGCTTTTGTTTATGCTGTAAATGTCGTCGGCCGAAAGTTTAAAACCTTTCTCCTGCATTTGGTTAATGTTGAGCTTACTAATAAGCGGAAGAATCCACATACCTTCGTCGGCTTTTACCGATGTAGGCAATAGTAATGCCATTGTGATGATAACTAACAGAATACGTTTCATGCGTTGATAATTAAAATGGTGTTATTATGGTTTAATATAGTATATCTGTAAAATGTTTAATGATATGGTGTCGCGCGAGATTACGAGGCGATTTCCTATCAGTTTACACCGACTTTATTTGCGAACCACAAACGCTCGCAAAGCACTGAAACCCTCATGCATTATGCTATATATTGTACTTTAGTACCTTGTTAATCCAGTTTGTTCTGTTGTTCAAAATAGATATCATCTGCAAGTTTTTTCATTGCTTTCAGAGCGTCCTTTTTATCCAAAATCTCCAATTGATAAACCGCCATTTCACGTAATTGAATAAATCTCTCCGTTTTATCAATTCCTTTTCTAATCAAATTTGCATTAAGGCTTTCAATATTAGAAAGAACAGCTAATTCATTAATGCTTGCAAAGTCTCTTATGTTTAAATCCTTTTTTGCTTGTTCAGAATTTAATTCTCTCCAATCTTTGGCAGTACAGTTAAATAATGCAACATTTAAAAAATCAGCTTCCTCAGCATATAACAACCATTCTTTGTCTTTCGTGTAGTTTTTTTCAGGGAGAATATGTTTTTGAACGGCATCTGTTTGAATATGGTAATTTGCTTTGCTCAATATTCGCTTTACATTCCATTCGAGATTATATTGATTGCTCTCAATCGCTTTATAACGCTGATATTCTTTAATCAGATATAGTTTAAACGTCGGGCTAATCGCAGCACCAAATTCAAACGCTATATCTCTATGTGCATAAGTTCCTCCATATCTCCCTGATTTTGAAGTTATCCCAACTGCTCCAGTTTTTTCTGCCCATTGTTTTGGACTTAACACAAAAGTGGGTAATCCTGCCTCCATTTTAAAGTGGTCAAATTCGGCAACTTTAAAATTCGGATTATACATTGTTTCCCACGTTCCAAGAAATTCTATTGTAGTACGGGTTCTAATCCAGTTTTTTATAACATCTGCTGCTCTATTGTCGCCTTCCTTGGCCTTTGCCATATCTGTCAAGCATATATAATCCTCTTCCTCAATTTTTGTAATTGAAATAATGGCATCTTTTATATCAATTGTTCTTATTTTACTCATAATCAAAACATTCCAAAGTGGTCAAATTCGACCACATTAACTTCTAAATCTATCCAAATGTACTCTTTTTGATTCTGATTTTAAAATAATGATTCAACTATAGCAGGTAGTCTCTCGGCATTAAGCAAAA
>JBBQUP010000096.1:0-12161 GCA_038212305.1 Bacteroidales bacterium | reverse complement strand
GGATCGAGAATGAAATATGATGCTAGTATTATGAATATTGGTATAGCAAAAAGCAGGGATACCTTTATGAATTTGTTCATGTATTAAAACTGAAAATAGATAAATGATTGTTGTTCGCCACCCCAAACGAATATGGCTAATATAAGGAAGTAGTAGAGACCCCATTTTAACGGTCTGGGTATTTTGTAATCGTTAATATACAAGGCATGTGGTTTGGTTCGGTTAATCCATTCGATGGTAATAAATAGGATGAATAAACCAATAAAAGAACCTTTAATATATACTATAAACTGACCCGGATGGACAAATGCATTTGCATAAATATGGTATAGGTACGAAAATGCATGTGATATATTTTCGGAACGAAAAAACACCCAAGCAATGCATGTTAATGCAAAAGTTGCCATAATTTGAGCTCCCTCTTTTAAGCTAGGAAGCCATTTGCCATGGGCAACTTCGCCTAAATGAGATCGGTTTTTATTTGTTATCAGTAATGGAATAAAATACAAGGCATTGAGTAATCCCCAAAAAAGGAATGTCCAATTGGCACCATGCCAAAAGCCACTGACCACAAAAATAATGAATGTGTTTCGAATAATTCTACTTTTAGAACCTTTGCTTCCACCTAATGGAATGTACAAATAGTCTCGAAACCAAGTTGATAGCGAAATATGCCAACGTCTCCAGAATTCTGCCATATCTCTAGAGAAGTAGGGTGTTCTAAAATTGGTCATTAAACTAAACCCAAATAATCTGGCTGTTCCAATGGCTATATCAGAATACCCCGAAAAGTCTCCATAAATTTGGAATGCAAAATAGACTGCCCCAAGCATTAGGGTTGTGCCAGCCATGGTTTCGTGTTGCGAAAATATAATATTAGCATACTTAGCACACGTATCGGCAATAACTATTTTCTTAAAAAGCCCCCAAAGTATAAGCCTAAAGCCGTCAACACCTTGCTCATAAGTAAAAGTTCGTTTTTTAGAGAATTGTGGAAGTAAATGAGTTGCACGTTCAATTGGTCCAGCCACTAATTGCGGAAAGAAACTAACATACGAAAAGAAGTCAATAAGATTTTTTGTTGGTTCGAGTTTCCGCCGATATACATCAATGGTATAACTCATGGTTTGAAATGTGTAAAAACTTATGCCCACTGGAAGTATTATCTTCAAGGAGGAAATGTTTAATTCATTCCCAAATAATCGAAACGATTCAACGAAATTTTCAACAAAGAAATTGTAATACTTGAAAAATCCTAGAAATCCTAAGTTAATAACGATACTGAGCGTCAGGTAGAGTCGTCTTTTTTTGAGGTTATCTTCGGTGCCTAGCCGTATTCCTGTAAAGAAGTCAATGAATGAACTGAATACTATAAGAGATAGAAACCGCCAATCCCACCAGCCATAAAAGATGTAGCTCACTATTAGTAAAAAAAAGTTCTGTGCCTTTAGGTTTTTATTGAAAACAAACCAATATAACAAGAATACGATCGGTAAGAAAATTGCGAATTCTATGGAATTGAATAACATGCTATATTAAAATAATTAGATTCTTATTTCCAGTTATTAACTGTAGATACAACTCTTTCAACTTCTTCTTTTTGCATCACTGGGCTAATTGGTAAGCTTAACACCTCAGCATGTATTTGTTCCGTAATGGGATAGGTGGTTTTATTCCATTCGTTGTAAGCTTCTTGCTGATGAGGTGGAATGGGGTAGTGGATCATCGTTTGAATGCCATTTTCGGTAAGGTAGGTTTGTAAGTTGGCTCTGTTTTTTGTGCGTACTACAAACAGATGCCATACGTGGGAGGTGCAATTCTCTATTGACGATGTACAGTTTAAAACCTTTGGTAATATGACGTCAGTATTTTTAATGTTCTCAATATAATATTGCGCAATCTCTCTTCTTCGCTGATTATCTCCATCTAAGCCTTGTAACTTTACGCGTAAAATGGCGGCTTGTATCTCATCCAATCGGCTATTTAAACCTTGATATTTATTCTCGTATTTTTTAATTGATCCATAATTGGCAATGGCTCTAATTACCTGCGCCAACTCATTGTTGTTGGTGGTAACTGCGCCACCATCGCCCAAAGCCCCTAAGTTTTTACCGGGATAAAAGGAGTGACCAGCAGCATCGCTCATATTGCCGGCTCTCTTTTCGCCCCAATAGACGCCTTGTGCTTGTGCACAATCTTCAATTAACTTTAAGTTGTGTTTTTGGGTAAGTTGTGCAATCTGCTCATTCATGGCATTTTGCCCATACAAATGAACAATCATAATGCCTTTAGTTTTAGGCGTTATTTTCGCTTCAATTAAACCAGAGTCAATGTTGTAACTATTAACGTCCGGTTCAACCAGTACTGGTACCAATCGGTTATCGGTAATGGCTAATATCGATGCAATATAGGTGTTGGCAGGTACAATAATTTCGTCACCTTCGCTCATGGCACCCATTTCAATGTATGCTTTCAATATCAATCGCAAGGCATCCAAACCATTGGCAACACCAATACAATGTTGTGCCCCACAATATTGTGCGTATTCGGTTTCAAATGCTTTTACCTCATTGCCCAACAAATACCAACCACTTGTAAGCACCCGATCAATCGCTTGCTCTAAGCCTACTGTATATTGATCATTAATGGCTTTAAGTGGTAAAAAGCTAACCGAATCATGTTCAAGTAACAACTTATTATATGCTGTTAATGGTGAAATGGTAAAAGGAGAATATTCGAGAAAAACTTTATCAGCAGTAATTATTTTAGCATTGGAGGCCTTTGCAGAAAGTTCTATAAGATAATCCTCAATATCAATCATTGCCATTGTTTCATCAAGATTAATGTACGATGGCGTTTTAATGAACGTTAATTTTCTCTCTATCTTGAAATAATCAGATTCATGGCTACTGTAATTCTTTTTTATTACATAACGCAAATTATGAAGTTGACTACTCGAAATTGCGGCCTGTTTGTTTTTAATCAATTGATATAACAAGGTAACTTCAAGGCGATTTTCACCTTTTCGTCCTGTCAAAACATCAATGATGAAGTTATTATCTAAAATAAATTGCATTTCGTTTGTTTAATCTATTGCACTTAACAAACCTGCAATGTTTTTAATGTGTGCGGTATTAAATTTTTTATCAAAGGCCGCGATGACTCTTTCATCAGAGAGTTCGGTCACTTCTCTATCTCGTTTTTCTTGATAACGTTCCATTATTGCCGCGCCTCTGAGCGATTTGTAATCTAGTTTGCTCGTTTCGTTATCCGTTAAATTAACATCAACCTCAATTTGTTGCTTTGAAATATCTTCAAATCCTGGTAAATTAATTAAATACCAGTTGTCTTTTTGATGTATTGCGGTTGATTTCATAGGTTTTTAATTAGTATGGTGATTTAAGTACCAAGACCTAAAACTGATTTCCAAGATTAATCTAAATCGTTTGTTTTCGTTGTTCGTTATACTGCGTGATTTAGGTTTCATTACACCTTGTTTTATTCTGGTTTTTATTTAATACAAAGTTAATGCTTTTTTATAATTTGTTAAACACTACAATCCCAACTTAATCACAATTCAATGAGTTTATTGTTTTCGTATTTGTACCCTCTTTCGGTTGATTTTGATAATAAGTCAAGCCCAACTGCTTCACCTTCTTTTGTAATGTAACCTTTGTGCTCAGCCGGGTTGCCATACCATACTTGATAAGCTGGAATGTGTTTTGTTACCACGCTTCCAGCACCTATAAAAGCAAATTCCCCAATGGTAAGGTTCCCCATTATGGTTGCATTGGCTCCAATTGAGGCTCCTTTCTTAATTAAAGCGGCAATGTGTTTTTTAGGATATTGTTTTGATCGGGCAAATTGATTGTTCACAAAAGTCGCATTCGGTCCTATAAAGGCGTAATCTTCGATTCTAATACCATCCCATAAATAAACTCCTGATTTGATGGTGACATGGTTGCCAATGATGACATCATTTTCGATAAATGTGTGACAATTTATATTGCAATTAGCTCCAATTACTGCCTCCTTTAAAATTATGGCAAACTGCCATACTGATGTTTCTTCACCTATGTTTTGGGATTGAACGTCAGCTAATGGGTGTATCATTTTGTGTGTTTTAAGTAGTCGCTATACTCTCGAACATAGTCTGCTTCATCGTATTTGTGTGATGCTAATACAAGGCAAATGGCACCTGACGAGAAGTTTAATTCATGAGCCCAAATGCCCGGCGGTAGGTGTAATCCATAATAGGGGCGGTTTAAATTAATGATTTTTTTATCTGTCCCATCATTAATCAATACATCGAAACTACCACTGGCAGCCACTAAAAACTGGTGACATTCTTTATGCGAATGAGCCCCACGCTCTTCACCTGCGGGGATGTCGTATAAATAAAAAACCCGGACTGGTTGAAAAGGTAAGTCTTTGATATTCTGTGCAATGGATATGTTACCGGCTCTCTCTTTAATGGTTGGTAACTCAATAATGTTGCAATCGGTAATTCTATTCTTGTTCATTATTGTAAGTTAAAAATTCATTAAAATCTCTAATGTAATCGTCCTTGTCATATTCAGTGGAAGCAAGTATTAAAGCCAACGAGTTGGTTGAAAAGTTCTCAATTCTTCGCCATACTTTATTTGGCACATATAATCCAAAATACGATCGGTTTAATGAAAACTTATGTTCCTGTTTGCCATCATGTAGTATTACATCAAAGCTACCTGAGAGTGCCACTATTAATTCATGGGTGTTTTTAAATGCATGACTTCCTCTAATTTCGCCACCCGGTACATCGTATATCCAATAGGTGCGCTTAATTGTAAAAGGAACTTGATTACCTTCCTCTATAAACGATAAATTGCCTCTGGGGTCTAATACCTTTGGTAGGTTGATGAGTTTGATATCACTAGTTTTCATTTAGTAGTTTTATAACTTTTGCAGGTATGCCCCCTGCGACAACATTGGCAGGTATGCTTTTTGTTACAATCGCTCCATTTGCAATAACACTATTTTGTCCTATTGTTACTCCTTTAAGAATTTTCACATTAGATCCTAACCAAACATTATCTTCAATAATAACTTTAGCTGTCGGATACTCTTGAGCGCCGAATCTAAGATGTGGTTCCATATTATGGAAGTCGGAGTCGTAAATCTCTACATTTGTTCCAATTAAGATGTTATTTCCTATGGTAATTGACACCTCTGAAATGGCTACAAAATTATTGTTGAAATAAACGTTGTTTCCAATTGTTATCTTAGAATCTATTGTTCGTGCTTCAAAATGAGCATTCCCAGAATAAAAATAGGGTGATGGATAATAGCCTATGTTCACGTTATTGCCGAATTTTAAGGAGCCTTTACCAATAAATAGAACAGGTTGTTTTATATGTGGTTTTCCAGTAATATCAATGAGATCAGATAAGTTACGATAAATAACAATTCTAAATTGCTGAAAATTTAAAGCAATTTTTTTAAGCATATATGATTTTAGCCTTTTAAACATGGTTCACGGTCCATTCTAGTTTCGGTCTAATAATTCCAGGCATTTTATTAATATTATGGCCTTTATTAAATGCCGTATCTTCAACTTCAAAAGTCATTAATTCCTCATTGTTGTACAGGACGTATTTCTGATTCTCGGCAATAACCAGCTTTATTCTGTATTTGTCGGAGTTTAGCAAATAAGGCGGTATAGTTGTTTTTAATTCATAAGCCCCATTTACTGAATTATTTTCTTGTGATACAAAACATGGAGCTTCAAACAAATGTTGATCTTCTATGGTGTAAAGGTTAATGCTGGCTGTTATATTGGTATTTACCTTTGTATTTAAGAGTCTAATATATACTTCTATTCCTGATTCTACATCAATGATATTGCCTTTTGTGGGGCTGAGTTTTACTTCAATCAGTTGAATGGCTTCCTCAGATTTTTCGTTTATCTTAAAAAGTCGGTGATTTGAGGTCTCCCCGGCATGCTCTCTCTGATAGTATTCAACTGTATTATTTGCTGTATCGGCATATATTAACATGCCATCCTTTAAAAGAATGCCACTTTTACAAAGTTTTTTTACCGCTGCCATATTATGACTCACAAACAGCACCGTCCTGCCATCATTCTTACTCACATCCTGCATTTTCCCAATGGCCTTTTTTTGGAACTCGGCATCGCCCACGGCTAGTACTTCATCTACCACCAGTATTTCGGGTTCGAGGTGGGCGGCAATGGCAAAGCCTAAGCGTACTGTCATACCGCTTGAGTAGCGTTTAACGGGCGTGTCGAGGTATTTGGCTACGCCGGCAAAGTCAACAATGGCATCGAGCTGCTTGTCGATTTCCCACTTGCGCATGCCCATAATGGTGCCGTTCATGTAAATATTTTCGCGGCCAGTCATCTCGGGGTGGAAGCCAGTGCCTACCTCTAAGAGCGAAGCCATACGGCCTTTTACTTTTATGCTGCCGGTGGTGGGCGAGGTTACGCGGCTGAGGAGTTTTAAAAGGGTGCTTTTGCCTGCTCCGTTTTTACCTATAATGCCAAGTACTTCGCCTTGCTTAACTTCGAGGTTAATGTCGCGCAGGGCAGCCACCAGCTCGCCTTTTTCGGCTTTGGCGGTGCGGTCGTTGGTATGCCCAATTTTGGCGTAGGGATCGTCTTGCCCCATGAGGTTCATGCGTACCCAACGGTTGAGGTCGTGGGAGAGGGTGCCGGTGCCTATTTCGCCGAGGCGGTAAATTTTTGAGAGGTTCTCTATTTTAATAACAGTGTTGGACATGCAATGATTTTAACTTTAATTTTTTTTACTGCTTCGCAGTTTTTTTGAACCACGAATTGGACGAATTGGACGAATTGTTATTGCTTCGCAATTTTAATTAACTGCCTTGCAGTTTGATAATTTGTGGTTTGTTTATTTAATTATGCGTTTGTATTCTAATGATTGTTCACCAACGTTAATCAATAACCCTAGTTTATAGCCTGTTGCTTTAAGGTAATTGAAAACTTGAGCTTCATGTATATTATCCAGCTCTTTAATAGCTTTTAACTCTACGATTATTTTGTCGAAACAAATAAAATCAGCGATGTATTGCTTATTAAGTGTGATACCATTGTACTCAATGCTTATTAAAGCTTCATGTTTAAAAGGAATATCTTGTTTTTCTAATTCAATTTGTAATGCTTCCTGATATACCTGTTCGAGGAAACCACACCCTAAACCAGCATGAACCTTCATAGCTGCTCCGATTATCTTATATGCCTCTTCTTTGTATATCATATTACAATCTGTATAATCAGACTAAATAATTCGTCAAATTCGTTAAATTCGTGGTTGACTTTTTTTTATCGTTGATATGTCCAATCTTGGCGTAGGGATCGTTCTGCCCCATGAGGTTCATGCGTACCCAACGGTTGAGGTCGTGGGAGAGGGTACCGGTGCCTATTTCGCCGAGGCGGTAAATTTTTGAGAGGTTCTCTATTTTAATGACAGTGTTGGACATGTATGTTTTTTTTTGTCCGCGATTTTTTTTGTTCACTAATTGCACTAATTTTTTCTTTTTTCCTTCTTCTTAATTAGTGTAATTAGTGTAATTGGTGGATAACTTTTTTTCGTGGATAATATTATAAAACGATTCGTTTGTATTTTAATGATTGCTCGTTAAAGTTAATAAGTATTCCTAGTTTAAAATCTGTTGCTTTAAGGTAATTTAATACTTGTGATTCATGTTCCGAAGTCAGGTCGCTTAAGGCTTTTAATTCTATAATGATTTCGCCGTAGCAAATAAAATCAACTTTATAACATTCATGCATTTAGGTTAATCCCCTACGGGGAACAAATTATCGCAGCATTAATTCTCTATTGATATTTATCCCCTGACGGGGAATTTAAAATTTAATAAGTCAAGGGGTAATGTAATATTTTCTTTTTTCCCTTGCATTTGGCATCTATAAAAATCAAGGTAATTAATTAGGCTCTATAACGTTTCTAGTGGGTAAAATTCATTGATAAATAAAGGCCACGAATCGAAGATCGACGGAGTCAATTTTGTTCTTTTTTCTTCTTATTCAATTCGCGTAATGAGTGTAATTCGTGGATAACTCTTTTTTTTCTTTTTTCCTTCTTATTTCGTTTAATTAGCGGTTCGGTTTTTTTTCTATATTCTTATAATCTGATTAATTGCATCTTACGACAGTCGATTCGAGGATCAAATAATTTAGTAGTTGTGTCAGTGTTCATTTTCGAGTTTGTCAACCATGTCAGTTGCATTGAGTTTTATTTTTGAAAATGCAAACCATTTTCTGCCAAGGTCTTTTAATGATGCACCAAAATGGAAGACATCGATGTTGTCAACGATGATGAACCTGTCGTGTGCTTTAGTGTATGTTTTGATGTCAATAGGTTTGTATTGTAAATTGTATTTATTTATATCGAGTTGTAAATGTTTGGATATGTTGGCAGTATATATGGTGGCATGTACATCGGGGTTGCGTTTAGCCAAAAGGGTTAAAACGCTTTCGTCAATATAGTTGTCAATGATAACTATTGAGTGCTTGGCTTGTTTTATAATATTTGATGTAAATACATAAGCATCGAAAACCTGTCCGTCGTAAAAAATTTCTTCGTGTGGGGGTAAAGTGGTTTTTAAATGAATATCAAACGCTTCTGCTTTTTGTTTTAAGAAGTAAACGTCATTTTCTATTTTTTCGAATCGCTGGTGAATTGCATAACCACTTAAAAGATAGTTTTTAAGAACTTTATTTGCCCAAATGCGGAATTGAGTGCCTCTGAGTGATTTAACTCTATAACCAACAGATATGATTACATCAAGGTTGTATATTTTAGTTTTGTAATTTTACCATCCGCAGCAGTTAGTAAGGATTCCTTACTAACTGAATCAACTGCTAATTCTTTTTCCTTAAATATGTTTGAGATGTGTAGGGTAATATTATTTCTGGTTGTTTGAAATAACTCTGCCATGTTGGCTTGCGTCAACCAAACCGTTTCGTCTTCAATACGAACTTCAAGTTGAAAATTGGTATCGTTTTGATCTTGAAATATGATTATTTCGCCTTGATTCATCACTATAGTTTTATGACACAACTATTTTCCATAGTAGCCTTTGGCGGTGCGGTCGTTCACATGTCCTATCTTGGCGTAGGGGTCGTCTTGCCCCATGAGGGTCATGCGTACCCAACGGTTGAGGTCGTGGGAGAGGGTGCCGGTGCCTATTTCGCCGAGGCGGTAAATTTTTGCGAGGTTTTCTATTTTTATAACTGTTTTCGACACGCAATGATTTTAACTTTAATTTTTTTACTGCTTCGCAGGGAAGAGGTTTAACCGCAGATTTAGCGGATTAAGGCGAATTTTTTTTCTTTACTTCTTTAATTAGCTTAATTGACTTCGTCGATCTTCGATTCGCGGTTTATTTTTTTCATTTTTGTCCGCGAATTGGACAAATTAAAGAATATACTGCTTCGCAGATAATAGGTTTGTTGTAGCATGTGCTATTTATTTTTCAAGAAGCTTAACTATTTCCAGTCTCAATTTCGTTAAATCATTCGATACTATTGCCCAAATAATATCTTCTGAAACAGTATCATATCCATGAATTATTCGATTTCTAGTATCTACAATTTTTCTAGCATTGGTAATCTTGATTTCAGGATTTACTTTCAAAATTCTACTAACAGCCTCTCCAATAATTTCAATATTCCTTTCTACAGCCTTTCTTGTTTTTAAGTCCTTTTGAAATTCAAAAAAATTCATTTTTACAGGAAGAAAATCTTCAATTTCATCAATGGATTGTTTTATATCTTCAAGCCAAGTTAGGTATTCCATTTCCATATATCTGAATTTTGGTACGGTCAATTTCATTTTTCAAAAATCTGTTTCTAATAGCTTTCTGTTCAAGAAGGTCGATGTGCCTATGAAGAATTTCTTCTAACTGAAATTTCAAATTAAAGTATTTATCAGAATATGAAATCGGGTCTGTATCTTCAATTTCAACAACTAAATCAATATCACTATCTGAACTAAACTTGTCTGTTAGCACTGAGCCAAAGGCAAATAAAGACTTAACCTTGTTTAACTCACAAAGTCTTTCAATTTGGTCTATATGTTGATTCAATAAATTCATACAACTTCAAAATTAATACTTTTCCTTCTACTTCAGCTTAACTTTAATATGTGAATTTGCATTTGCTACAACCGCTAATATAGCGAATTGATAACAGCTTCGCTGTTTAATTAACCGCAGAGCGGTTTTCTTAATTCGTTTAATCCGCACAATTCGCGGTTTATTTTTTTCAATTCTTCTTCTTCATTAATTCGTTTAATTAGTGAAATTAGTGGATCACCCTTTTACCGCAGAGATCGCAAAGTTAAGACGCAAAGGTGGCTAAGGTTTTTTCTTAGCGTATTGTTTAGCGAACTTAGCGGTTAATATTCGGTTAGTTTTATTCTGTGTCAATCTGCGAAATCTGCGGACAATTTTTGTTTTTTAGCGGTAACTCGCGCTAATTAGATGACCACTTTCCTAAAAAAACGCCTTAATAGTTACGACAATGTAATCGATTTGCTCTGGTGTTAGCTCGGGATACATTGGTATTGATAAAATTTCGCCTTGCGCCTGCGCTGCCATAGGGAATTCACTTCGCTGATGTTTCAAATAGCTGTATGCAGGTAAAAAGGGCAGAGGCGTTGGGTAATGAATGGCTGTGGCGATGCCATGTTCATTTAAGTGTTTCTCCAGTTCGTTGCGCTTTTTAGTCCTTATAACGTACAAGTGAAAACTATGCTTCGAGTCGGGACGAACTAGCGGTGTAACAATATCGCCAACACCTTTTAAGGCTTTGGTATAGCTGGCAGCATGTTGTATCCGTAAATCAGTCCAGCGAAGAATATGAGGCAGTTTAACATAGAGTATAGCTGCTTGCATGCTATCTAAACGGCTGTTAATGCCTTCGATTTGGTGCTGATGCTTGATGAGTGCACCATGATTGGCGTACATCTTACATTTTTCGGCAAGCCCCGAATCGTTGGTTAAAATACATCCAGCATCACCATAAGCTCCGAGGTTTTTACCCGGAAAGAAACTAAATGTGCCTGCAATACCAGTTAATCCAGCACGTTTGCCTTTAAATTCAGAGAAATGACTTTGAGCACAGTCCTCGATAACTATGAGGTTGTGTTTTTTAGCGATGGCCATAATTTTATCCATGTCGCATATTTGGCCATAAATATGAACAGGGATAATGGCTTTGGTTTTCGATGTTATCTTGGCCTCAATCTTATCGGCATCAATGGTGAAATAAGTGGGATCGATATCGACAAAAACAGGCTTTGCACCTGCTTGAGTAATGGTTTCGCTGGTACTAATCCAGCTGCAAGCGGTGGTTATTACTTCATCGCCAATTCCAATGCCTAACATTTTAAGCGTGATGTAGATAGCATCGGTGCCATTGGCTACAGGTACGCAATGTTTAGCACCATACAATTGTTCGAAGTTGTGGGCGAAATCGGTAACGGGCTTACCTCCAATAAAGGCGGTATTCGTAATAATATCTTGAATGGCGTTGTCAATATCTGATTTGATTGATAGGTATTGAGCGTGTAGGTCTATGAATTGAATTTGCATGGGAGAATAGTTTTAGTTGTTTAGACGTTTAGTTGTTTAGAAGTTTAGAGGTTTAGGGGTTTGTGGGTTGAGTTTATTGTTTTATCTGTTTTTGTTTATTAGTCGATTGGTGCTTTTTTTATTTGAGAATTGTAGAGAGCATTTAGCTTATTGCTTAGTACTTCAATGGGTTCTCTCAAATTGATTAATTCAGCTTCTGTTATAAACCCAATATCGTTACTGATTATTAATTGATTTAAAACCTCTATCAAGCTGGAATATGCAATTTGAATAAATCGTGCTTGTTCTTTTGGTGTTTTGCGAGATACTCCCTCGGCTATATTCGATGCAACTGAAATAGATGCTCTACGAATTTGAGAGACTAAACCAAATTTTTCATCATCAGGGTACTTTTTAGTTATTAGATAAGTGGTTTTTGCAAATTGTCTTGCTAGTTGCCAAGTATCAAGTTTTTCGAATGAATAGATGTGCATTTTTTGTTTAGAAGGTTTAGTAGTTTATGGTTTAGGTGTTTAGAAGGTTTAGTA
>JBBQUP010000095.1:0-12194 GCA_038212305.1 Bacteroidales bacterium | reverse complement strand
CCCAATAACCCGTTTCTTCGTTGTAATAAACTAAACTATCTGCTTCTGCAATCGAATCATTCGATAGAATTGAGGCATATTGATTTTGTATAGCAGAAAAATCAGAATTTGCTGGGGTTTGCTTTTGCGACGAATTGTAGTTTTTAGTTAGCTGCTGAAATTCCTTTTGGTTTTCAATAGCCTTTTCTTTGCTCAAAGTTGGTTCTTCGGCAAATAAATCAGCTTTTTTTTGTACTGCTGTTTTAGGGTTGTAATATATATCGTCGACAAACGTATAGTTGCCGCCCGATTGCATTGATGCACAAGATGCTAATAGTATAGCAGTTAATGCCGATGTTAAGAATACTAGATTTTTCATGACCATTCCTCCTAAATTATGGTTTTCAATTCTATCGTATTATTACAAATACTATACCATGAATTAAAAACTGACTGGCTATTTTTACATATTTTAACGATTTTCAATTACGAAATTTGATTCTCTTTCGTGATTAGGTAGCTTTTTTTAGCTCAAAATTTGTATTTTCGCCCATAATTTAATTGATTGGGCACTTAATTGTTTGGTGGTAATAAGGATCTGAATTATTTTTGCAGATTGATAACTCATTTATATGCACTTGTTTATTAGTTAAAACAAGTCAACATTAATTTTATGGCAAAGGTATTAACTTCTCGAAGCGAAAATTATTCGCAGTGGTACAACGATTTGGTGATAAAGGCTGATTTAGCGGATAATTCAGCTGTACGAGGTTGTATGGTAATTAAACCTTATGGCTATGCCATTTGGGAAAAAATGCAGAGCGTTTTAGATAAGATGTTCAAAGAAACGGGGCATGTTAACGCTTATTTCCCGTTGTTCATTCCTAAATCATTCTTTAGTAAAGAGGCCTCTCATGTTGAGGGTTTTGCAAAAGAGTGTGCTGTAGTAACGCATTATCGACTAAAAAACGATCCCAACGGGAAAGGAGTTATTGTTGATCCCGAAGCAAAACTTGAGGAGGAGCTAATCGTTCGACCAACATCTGAAACCATCATATGGCATACTTATAAAGGTTGGATTCAATCATATCGCGATTTGCCTTTATTAATTAACCAATGGGCAAATGTGGTTCGATGGGAGATGAGAACGCGTTTGTTTTTACGCACGGCTGAATTTCTGTGGCAAGAGGGACATACCGCTCATGCTACAAAAGCAGAAGCATTGACTGAGGCTCAAACCATGCTAAAGGTATATGCAACCTTTGCTGAGCAATTTATGGCCATGCCTGTTTTGCAGGGTGTTAAGTCGGCCAACGAACGATTTGCAGGTGCATTAGAGACCTATACCATTGAAGCCTTAATGCAGGATGGTAAAGCGTTACAGTCGGGTACAAGCCATTTTTTAGGTCAGAATTTTGCAAAAGCATTTGATGTCACTTTCACGAATTCCGAAGGTCAAATCGACTATGTATGGGCAACCTCCTGGGGTGTTTCAACTCGATTGATGGGTGCGCTCATTATGGCTCATTCGGACGATAATGGATTGGTTTTGCCTCCAAAATTGGCTCCTATACAAGTTGTGATTGTTCCTATTTATAAAACGGCCGAGGAGCTTGAGAATATTTCGGTGGTGGCGAATGATATTGTAGCCAAACTAAAAAAACATGGTTTGGATGTGAAATTTGATAATAACGACACTAAAAAGCCTGGTTGGAAATTTGCTGAATACGAATTAAAGGGTGTTCCATTGCGTTTAGCCATTGGGCCTCGCGATTTAGCTAATGGTTCGGTTGAGATAGCACGTCGTGATACTCTTGAGAAAAAAGTGGTTTCGGTTGAAGGGATCGATACTTATATTGTAAATTTATTGGATCAGATTCAAGAAAATATCTTTACCAAAGCATTTAACTATCGAAAAGAGAACACCTTTATAGCTAATTCATATGAAGAATTTAAGCAAATATTAGATGATAAAGGTGGTTTTGTACTTGCTCATTGGGATGGAACTCCCGAAACTGAGCAACGCATAAAAGAAGAAACAAAGGCTACCATTCGCTGCATTCCATTAGAAAATAAGTTAGAAGATGGACTTTGTATGGTCTCAGGAAAGCCATCAACTCAACGAGTTGTTTTTGCACGAGCTTATTAATTTAGTATCAAATCAAAATAATAAAAACCGTTTCGATTTTGTTTTCGAAACGGTTTTTTTAATTTCATGAAATGATATAACATAAAATAATCTTCATGGGAAAAGTAAAAATAGAAGATGCCATTGTTTCAACCATCAAACAAAAATCAACATTAAAGCATCATGTGTTTGATGAAACATACAAGGTTTTTAATGAATTTAAAACTGTTTTGTCTGATTTTGCTACTCAATATAATTTGTTACTTGATGGAGATGATCGACGGATAAAGCTTGAGTTTTTCGATAAAGGAGAATTTGTAGCCTTATTAAAAGTGGCTGGGGATATGTTAGTTTTCCATATGCATTCGAATGCATATGAATTTGATAGAGACCATAAAATTTGGGAATTACAGGGCATTAAAGATGATTCAACAGGTAGTTATGTGGGACAGATTCAGATATATAATTTTCTGAATGACTCGTTCGATTACAATCGCTTAAATGATCTGGGGTATTTGATTGCTCGGGTTTTTCTAAATAAAAACAAGCATTTTTTTGTTGAGGGTAAACGTCAGCGAAACATGGGGTTAGGGCAGTTTGGAAAGCATGAGTTAACAAAAGCGAACATTCGCATTATTGTTGAAACAGCTGTTTTGTATGCCTTGCAATTCGATTTGTTGGTTCAGCCCTATGATAACGTTAAAATAATTTCGTTACAACAAGTGAATGAAGAGATAATGAATTCAACCATGAGAACTGGCAAACGGTTGGGTTTTCAATACAATTCGGATGATGTAAAATGATTGATAAAAAGATTATTCTAGAACGATTTTGCAAGTATGTTAAAATTAATACTCAGTCCGATCCCGATTCATCAATTACGCCATCTACCAAGGAACAATTAATTTTTGGTCGGTTGTTAGTTGATGAATTAGTTTCGATTGGATTGATGGATGCTGTAATTTCCGACAAAGGATATGTTACAGCCTCATTATCTGCTAATTGCAGCGATTCGATTTCTGTTGTGGGGTTTATTGCCCATATGGATACAAGTCCGGATATGACTGGCGAAAATGTTAAACCACAAGTGATTGAGAATTATAATGGCGAAAAAATTGTTCTGAACCATGATCAAGGCATCATTCTGGATCCAAGAGAATTTCCAGAGTTACTAAATTATACGGGTTGCGATATTGTCACAACCGATGGAACCACTCTTTTAGGTGCTGATGACAAAGCCGGAATTACTGAAATTATCACTGCAATAGAGTATTTGCTTCAACATCCCGAGATTGAACATGGACGAATAAAAATTTGCTTCACTCCCGATGAAGAGATAGGTCAGGGAGCTGATTTTTTTGATGTTAAAGCATTTGGAGCTGATTTTGCTTATACCATGGATGGTGGCGAAATTGGCGAGCTGGAGTACGAGAATTTCAATGCAGCCAAGGTAAATGTCATTATTAAAGGGCGAAATATTCATCCGGGTTATGCCAAAGATAAAATGGTGAATGCTGTGTTATTGGCTAATCGATTTATTCAATTATTGCCATGCAGCGAAGTTCCTGAGAAAACATCAGGATACGAAGGTTTTTATCATGTTAACTCAATTAAGGGAACGGTCGAGGAGGCATCAATAGATATTATTATTCGGGATTTTGATTTTAACTCGTTTCAACACCGAAAACAAAAAGTATTGGCTATTCAACAACAGATAAATACCGAATTAGGACATGATGCAGTTATGCTTGAAGTAACTGATCAGTATTATAACATGCATGAAAAAATTGCTAATCAAATGCATGTCATTGATTTAGCAAAGCGAGCCATGGTATTGTCAGGTGTGGAGCCAAAAATCAAGCCAATTAGGGGAGGTACTGATGGGGCAAGGTTATCGTTTATGGGATTGCCAACCCCCAATATTTTTGCTGGAGGGCATAATTTTCATGGACGATATGAATTTGTTCCCTTGCAAAGCATGCAAAAGGCGGCAGAAGTAATTGTCAATATTGTGAGTTTATTAAAAGAGTGTTAATAAAACTAAAAATTGTTATTGTTTCAACAAATTTTCAAACAATACTTTTGTAATGGTGTTATAAGATTGTGAAAAGAATAAAATTAAAACTTAAATAATTAATTTATGTCAGTACTAGTAGGAAAAAAAGCCCCATCGTTTTCGGCAATGGCCGTGGTGAATGGAAGTGAAATTGTCGAGAATTTCTCATTAGATCAATATGTTGGAAAGAAGTATGTTGTTTTCTTCTTTTATCCAGCAGATTTTACATTTGTTTGTCCCACCGAAATAATTGCATTTCAAGATAAAATTGCAGAATTTGAAAAACGCAATGTTCAAGTTGTTGGAGCGTCAACCGACTCGGAGTTTTCGCATTGGAAGTGGCTTCAAACCGAAAAGCGTCAAGGCGGTATTAAAGGGGTGAAGTTCCCATTGGTTGCCGATGGTAGCATGACTATCTCAGAGAATTACGATGTGCTTGCAGGTCAGTACGATTACAACGATGATGGACAAATTGTGTTTTCAGGAATACCAATGGCTTACCGTGGTTTATTTTTGATTGATAAAGATGGTTTAGTTCGTCATCAAGTGGTAAACGATATGCCTTTGGGACGTAGTGTTGATGAGGTTTTGCGCATGATTGATGCTTTGCAGTTTTTTGAAGAGAATGGTGAAGTTTGCCCGGCCGATTGGCATAAAGGCGATGTAGGATTAAAAGCTACACAAGAGGGCATTGCTGATTATCTTGGAAAAAAGTAAGATAAAATAGATAAAAAGAAGAGACGAGCTGTTTGGTTCGTCTTTTTTTGTATCTACATAAGCTTATTCTACAGGAAGTTGTCGCTTAAACATCTCATCCAAAGAGATGATTGTCTCTGTTGATGAAATTCCTGTTATGGCTTGGAGTTTATCGTGCAAAATGTGTTTTAAATGCTCGTTGCTTTTTGCATAAATCTTAATGAAAATGGCATACTGTCCAGTTGTATAGTGGCATTCAACAATTTGGGGGATTTGCTCTAACATCTTCACCACTTTATCGAATAAGCTTGCTTTTTTCAAGAATATACCCATGAATGCACAGGTGTGGTAACCTATCATGGCTGGATTGATAATGAATTCGGAACCTTTTATGACGCCCAAATTCATAAGTCGTTGAATTCGTTGGTGGATGGCAGCTCCTGAAACTTTACATTCGCGAGCTACCTCTAGAAAAGGAATTCGAGCATTTTGAGTTATCAGTGATAGTATTTTTTTATCCAAACTATCAATTTGTAAATTGGGGTCGTTAGTCACAGGTTTTGTTTTTATAATCTATAAGTATGAAAAGCTTTTTTGTGATAAATTATAACGAAAATAGCTTTTCATTCTGTGATTTCCAATGATTTCAATTAAAAATTAATTGTGTTCGAATAGGTAAAAGTTGTTATTCGATCTAATAATAATCTGTATTACAGCGTGTTGATAATTTGAAACAAGGTATTTGTTTTAAATTAGTATAAAATGCTGCTAATTTTTATCAGATAGTATTCGATAAAAATCATGTCCTCCTGGAATTTGGAATACTCTCAATTCAAATTCGCTAATTACAGCAAGTATATTATCGAATATTTCGGCTTGTACCTTTTCGAACTCCATAAGAGTAACATCAATGCAATAGGTGTAAATCTCAACAGGTAAGCCATTTGCTGTGGGTTGTAAGTGGCGCACTACCATGGTCATGTCTGTTCTAAGTTTGGGATGATTTTGCAAATAATTTTCTAGATATTGCATGAAGATCCCTAAGTTGGTTTGTTTCGAAATGAAATCGATTGCTTCACCTGGTAATGCATCAGTTGGTGCTATCAATTTTAATTTTTGTAGGTGACTTAAAAGTGAAGAAGTAGCAAATTTTACACTGGTCATATCAATGTTTATTGAGCGTTTTATTCGGCGCGCACCCGTTTCCTGAATACCTTTAAAGTTCGAGAACGATCCGGATACCAATGCGTAAGTTGGGATGGTAGTGATGGTTTTATCTCCATTTAAAACTTTTACGGTATTTAACGTAATTTCAATGACCGTTCCATCAGCATTATGCGATGGCATGTTTATCCAGTCACCAATTTTAAGCATTTTATTGGCCGATAGTTGAATGCCAGCAACGAGTCCTAAGATTGTGTCTTTGAAAATTAACAATAATACAGCTGCAACGGCGCCTAACCCAGCGAAAATTGCGGTTATCTCAATATTAAATACTATGGAAATAGCTATTAAAAAGCCGATACACCAAATGAAAATATGCAGGACTTGCAAATAACCTTTTATGGGTCGTTCGGTTGCATTAGGAAAGGTGTTGTAAATATCTTCAAGCACCTTTATTGACGCATTAATCGACCACAATACGCCAAAAAGGATATAAAGTAAGGCTCCATTGGCAACAAATATTTGCATTGTTGGAAATCCCTGAAATACAATGTCGGTAAGAGAATAGATGTAAAAAGCGGGTACCACATGCGCTAAATGCGGAAGCACTTTTCGGTCAATAATATAGTCATCGTATTTATTTTCTGATTTTTGAATAATGCGTTCCAGTGTTTTTATGAAAAATTTTTGAGTGATAAATTTTATCATCCAACTGGTAATATAAACGAGAATGCTTAAGATGACAAGGTTTAAAAAGTCGGTAAAAAAAGGTTTGATACCAGCTGAAAGCCAGTATTGAGTTAATTGATCGCGCAATAATACAAACCATTGATGTTGTTCTTCCATAAATCTATCTTATTTTTAGGGTGCAAATTTATAGTTTTTGACTATTTTAAGTAACTTTTGGTTCGTGCATTTTTTTAGTATTTAAAATTAAATGGTGAATTGTATGATAATTAGACTATTGTGGGTGTTCTTAGCATTTTTTATGACGATCTCATTTGGATGCGTAGCCAAATCTGATTTTGAACAGTTTTTTTCTTCGAAAACGCTTCGAATTGATTATATGTTGGCAGGGAATAGCGGTGTAACAAAAGCTTATGTTGTAAGATTAAAGGAAGAGCCTATTTGGGGAGGATCTACCCAAAATATGATTGATACATTGGGTTTAGGCATGTTTAAAATAGAGATGATCGAAAAGAAGAGCGGTACACTTATTTTTTCGAAAGGATTCTGCACTTTATTTGAAGAGTGGCAAACCACCGAAGAATCAAAAACAATGAATCGGTCATTTCAACAATCGAATTGTTTACCTTTTCCAAAAGTGAGAGTAGATGTTATGGTCTCAAAACGCAGTAAATTAAATCAATGGATTGAGATATTAAAGGTTGAAATTGATCCTGAATCGGTTGATATTAATAAAGATAAGGTGGCGCAATTGGAGGTTCGAGATATTATTAAATCAGGTAATCCTAATAATTGTGTGGATCTGGTTTTTCTTGCAGAAGGATATACTGCTGATGAAATGGAGCAGTTTTATGCTGATGCTGCTCTATTTACGAATAAGCTTTTTGAAGTGGAGCCTTTTAAAATCAACCAATCGAAATTTAATGTTAAAGCAATAGGAACTATCTCCAATGAATCGGGAACGGATGACCCGAATAAGAAAATATGGAAAAACACTTGTTTTAACTCATCATTCAATACGTTTCATACCGATAGATATTTGGAGACGTTTGATGTTTTTAATATTTACAATGCTGCATCATTAGTGGCTTATGATCAGATTGTTGTTTTGGTGAATACCAGTAAATATGGTGGAGGCGGCGTTTATAACCATTTTTCGGTTGTAGCGGCTAAAAATAGTTCCAGCAAAACCGTATTTGTACATGAGTTTGGCCATGCTTTTGGAGGATTGGGTGATGAATATTATACATCGGAGGTGGCTTATTCCGATTATATCGACTTGAAAACGGAGCCATGGGAACCGAATTTAACTACTTTAGTTAATTTTGAACTGAAATGGAAAGATATGGTTGATAAATCGACGCCTGTTCCAACACCCGATCAACAAAAATACGAATCGGTGGTTGGGGCTTTCGAAGGCGGTGGGTACACAGCCAAAGGGGTTTATCGCCCTAAATTGGATTGCCGCATGAAAAGCAATGCATCTCCAGCGTTTTGTCCGGTTTGCTCTCGAGCCATTCAACGAGTAATTAAACAATTAACACATTAATATAAATACCATGACTTTTAAAGCATACGAAAATAGGTACAACGATATGATTTACAATCGTTGTGGTAGAAGTGGAATTAAATTGCCAGCTATTTCATTGGGATTATGGCAGAATTTCGGTTCGGAAGATGTATTTGATAATGGTAAGAAAATTGTTTTTTCTGCTTTCGATTACGGGATAACTCATTTCGATTTAGCCAATAACTATGGCCCATTGCCTGGCAGTGCCGAGGAGAATTTCGGAAAAATTCTAACTCACATGAGTGGCTATCGCGATGAGATGATTATTAGTTCAAAAGCCGGTTATGATATGTGGCCTGGCCCTTATGGTAATTTTGGCTCTAAAAAATACTTAGTTTCGAGCCTTGACCAAAGCTTAAAACGAATGGGACTTGAGTATGTTGATATTTTTTATCACCATCGTCCCGATCCTGAAACACCATTGGAAGAAACCATGGCTGCGCTTAATTTAATTGTTCGACAAGGCAAAGCGCTTTATGCTGGCATATCTAATTATCCTGCCGAGTTAGCATCAAAAGCTGCTGTGTTGCTAAAAAAGATGGGCACGCCTTGTTTAATCCATCAGCCTAAATACAATATGTTTGAACGATGGGTTGAAGGTGGTTTGCTAAACACTCTTGAAGAGCACGGAATTGGGTGCATTGCATTTTCTCCATTGGCTCAAGGTTTGTTAACCGATAAGTATTTGACCTCAATACCAGAAGGTTCGAGAATGTCGAAGGGGCATTTCTTAAAAAAAGATGCTCTAACAGATAAAAAACTATCTCAGATAAAGCAATTAACCGACATTGCAAAAACCCGAAATCAGTCGTTGGCTCAATTGGCGATTATTTGGTTGCTGCGCGATAAGCGAGTTACATCGGTATTAATTGGCGCAAGCTCAACACAACAACTTAAAAATAATTTGGATGCTTTGAAAAATCCAATTTTGTCGCCATCCGAAATTGATTTAATCGAAAGTGTTTTGAAATAGAAATTAAGTGATAAGGACGAATCCACGAATATTTTTTTTGTGAATTGACTTCATCGAATTTCGATTCGTTGCAACCCCTAGCTCCTAAAGGGGAAAATGCTATGCCCCAGCGGGTTGGCAATTCTTCTTTTAGGGAGCCAGAGGGTGTACGCAGGGGAAATGATGTGTTTTCTTGCAAAGACTAATTAGGCAAAGCCATTCGTAACCACTACTTTTGCAATTCAAAAATCTGTTAGTTCATGTCAAATTTTTTATCGGTCGAGAATCTTACCTGCAATTATGGTGAGATGGTGCTGTTCGAGAATATATCGTTTGGAGTTTCCGAAGGACAAAAAGTAGCTCTCATTGCTCGCAATGGTGCCGGGAAAACCTCGTTGTTTAATATTATTACTGGCTATGCAACTGCTAATGATGGCATTGTTTCGTTCCGAAAAGGAATTGAAGTGGGATACCTTGCGCAAGAGCCCGAATTGAATCCTGAACATACCATTATCGAAGAGCTTTTTAACTCCAGTAGTGAAGTGGCTCAAACAGTAAAGCTTTACGAGGCGGCACTCGACGAAGGACGAACGGACGATTTATCCGAGCTGGCTGAGAAAATGGATCGGTTAAATGCGTGGGATTATGAGAATCGCATTCATCAGATATTTGGACACCTGAAAATTCATCATCTCAACCAAAAAATAAACGAACTATCGGGTGGGCAGCGTAAACGAGTTGCACTAGCCAAAGTTTTAATTGGCGAACCCGATTTTCTGTTTCTCGATGAGCCAACCAACCATTTGGATTTGAGCATGATCGAATGGTTGGAGCAATACCTTGGCAAATCTCGCTCAACGTTGTTGATGATTACGCATGATCGTTATTTCTTAGATCGTGTTTGCAACCACATCATCGAAATCGATAACCAGTCGCTATACCAGTATCAGGGCAATTACAGCTATTACCTCGAAAAGCGCGAAGAGCGAATTGCCAGTAAAGGCTTGGAAATTGAGAAAGCTCGTAATTTGATGAAAAAAGAGCAGGATTGGATGAGCCGCCAACCTCAAGCGCGAGGAACCAAAGCTAAATACCGCATTGATGCATTTTACGATTTAAAAGATGTCGCAGGGCAGAAGCTCGATAATCGCGACATGGATTTGACCATTAAAGGGGCGCGGCTGGGAAATAAAATTCTTGAAATATATAATGTTAGCAAGGGATACGATCAGTTGAAATTGATCACCGATTTTAGCTATAAGTTTATGCCTGGCGAAAAAATTGGTATTATTGGCCAGAATGGAACTGGCAAAACCACTTTTTTAAAGCTGATAACCGGGGCATTAGCTCCCGATAAAGGACGGGTTGAGATTGGCGAAACCGTGGTGATGGGTTATTATAAGCAAGAGGGATTGGTAATTGATGACGATAAGCGCGTAATTGATGTGATTACCGATATTGCCGATAATATTTCGTTGGGCGAAGGGCAAAGCATGTCGGCCACCCAGTTTTTGCGCCATTTTTTGTTTCCCAGTGAAATGCACTACTCTTTGGTTCGCAAATTGAGCGGGGGAGAACGTAAGCGATTGCATTTGATGACGGTTTTAATGAAAAATCCCAATTTCTTAATTCTCGATGAGCCCACTAACGACTTGGATATTTTTACGTTAGGTGTTTTGGAAGATTATTTAAAACGCTTTGCTGGATGCGTTATTGTGGTTTCGCACGACCGGTTTTTTATGGACAATGTGGTTGATCATGTGTTTGCATTTCAGGGCGATGGCGTAATGAAGGATTTCCCTGGCAATTACACCGAATATACCGTTCAGCGCGCGAAGTTGGAGAAACAAGCACAGGTTCAAAAACCGGCTCAAGTAACTAAAAAGCCCGAACCTGTAAAAGCAGCCGTTCGCAAGTTAACCTACAAAGAGAAGCAAGAGATTGAGCAGATCGAAAAAGAGATGACTCAGCTTGAAAAGGAGAAAACCACCATTAACGCACAATTGAGTTTGGGCACTTTAAACTCCGAGGAACTAGTGAAGCATTCCAACCGAATTGGCGAAGTAATGAGTCGTTTAGATGATTTGGAAATGCGCTGGTTGGAGTTGAGCGAAATTGGGCAGTAAAGCATAGAAATTTGGTAAGCTACCGCACAATTGCATCGTGGGGAAGTTCGGTCTAATAAATATGTCACACGATGCAATCGTGCGATAGCATGTGTTAACCTTTGATTTTCAAGATTTTGTATCTTTGATAAAAAGAATATGAAATGACAGAGTTTACGGAGAAATACATCAATCCTTTTACCGATTATGGATTTAAGAAATTGTTTGGCGAAGAACTAAACAAGGACTTGTTGTTGGATTTTTTAAATGAACTTTTGAAGGAAGAACAAGGTCCGATTAAAGATTTGACCTACTTGAAAACAGAACACTTAGGCGCAACAGAAATAGATAGAAAAGCAATCTTTGATTTGTATTGTGAGAATGAAAGAGGAGAGAAATTTATGGAGAATTACAGAAGACAAAACAGAATTTTTTCAAAGATAGGACTTTATACTATTCAATATTTCCAATTAGAGAACAAGCCAAGAGAGCAGATTGGGGTTGTGAGTTAAAAGCTGTTTATACAATTGCTATATTAGACTTTGTATTTGATGCAGATAAGGGAGAAGCAAACAAATTCAGATATGATGTAAAGCTGAAAGATGTCAAAACGAATGATGTGTTTTACGACAAGTTGACATTCATTTATTTAGAAATGCCAAAGTTCAATAAATCAGTTGATGAACTGGAGACTAGATTTGAAAAATGGTTATATGTAATTCAATGTCGTTTAGTTAAGGAATCTTCTGAAAGGCTTTATTTTATTGGAGTATTGGAAAAAATAGTTCTTTTAAATGTTTGTAATTTACTCTATGATGATTATCTTGTAAGGGTATATAGGGGGTAACCCAAGTGCC
>JBBQUP010000094.1:0-12233 GCA_038212305.1 Bacteroidales bacterium | reverse complement strand
AAGTAAATGAGAGTTGGAAATGCAATATAATTGAAATTCCTTTCGCATTGAAATTCCAGTTACCAGTTGGGAATTGGACCTTCTATCTCAAACCAGGTGCATCGTATAACATTGCTTCTGGTGCGTCGTACGAACAAAATGGTTATTATAGCCGCGATGGCTACTACCCAGAAACCAAAGTAACATTCATCTATTTGCCATCGCATGGTTTTTATAGCAATCAACGTCAAGTTTCAAAAGGAACGCCAGCGTTTACTAATTTCATTAATCCATTTATTGGGTTCGGCATTATTTTCCCTGCTCAATCGGGGAACTTTTTTGTGGAGGCTAAGTATTATCCGAGTTCTTTATCCATGGCCAAAAGTGGCAATGGCACTTTGTTCGAAGGTCCAGAAAACCTGGGCGTTTTAAACAACACCTATAAATTTGAGAGTGTGACCGAAGAGAGTGGCAAAATCACCTTAAGTGGCTTGTCTTTCTCGATGGGTTTTAGATTTTAATATAAACAGTTTTAAACTAAATTATGAAAATTAAAAATTTGATTTTGGGATTATCCCTAATGGCTTTATTTACTGCTGCTTGTAGTAAAAGTGATGATTCTACAACACCAACTATTGCTGTTTCTTCATCAAACGTATTGAGCGATTCGGTTACTGTTCAGTGGCCAGCTATTGAAAATACTTTATTCTATGATGTAGATGTATATAAAGGTGAAGAATATCTTGAAGGCTTATCGCATTCGGTTGAGAATAAAACAGAATTTATTGTAAAAGGCTTGTTGGCCAATACCGAATATGAATTTGTTGTTACTGCATACAGCACCTCAGGAGATGTTTTAGCCGAAGGCAGTTTTAAAGTGACTACGGAGCCAGTTCTTGCAGGTCTTGTTGGAACATGGAAGTACGAATACAGCACACTTATTGTCAACTATATTTTTAATGCAGATGGCACTGGCAGCTATAAATATGGAACAAGCACTGCTGTTAGTTTTACATGGAAAGTTAAAACTGGAAAAATTCTAGTTGCAAAAATGGTTCAAGGCTTTCCTGTAAAGGAATGGCTAACCTATTCAATTGCTTCCGACAATAATTCATTGGCAACTATCGGAGGAACAATTTATTTTAAACAATAATACAGACATAGTCACACCTCTAATTATAGCAGAAACCTTAATTGGTTTCTGCTATTTTTTTGCAAACTCTATTATTACAAATGATTTAAAAATTAACCCGAATAAAACCCTTAAATTCGCATTCAATTAACCAAGTTGATAATTAAATAATAGTTGCATCATAAATGTCATTACCATGATTAAACAACTTATAATACTCCTCACTCTGATAATCCCGGCAACTACTTTTTCGCAAAACGTTGACATAAGGCTGCTTCGCTACATCAATTCGTCTGAAAATCAATCATCTGACAACTTTTTTAAATTCATCTCCAATTCAAACGATGTGGTAAATATTGGAACGCCATTAACAATGGGTGTGGTGGGGTTAATTAAACACGATAAAACGCTGATTCGAAATGCGGGAGTTATTGTTGTAGGTTCAGTAATTAATGGCATAGCTACTATTTCAATGAAAACTGTTATCAATAGGTCGCGTCCTTTCGAAACCTATCCCGATATCATGAAAAAATCATCGGGCGGCAGCTCTTCGTTTCCATCAGGACATACATCGAGTGCTTTTGCTACCGCCACATCGCTGAGTTTGCTTTATCCTAAATGGTATGTCATTGCCCCATCATTTGCTTGGGCTAGCACTGTTGGTTATTCGCGCATGCATTTGGGCGTACACTATCCTAGCGATGTGTTAGCAGGTGCGTTAACTGGCGCTGGGTCGGCTTATCTCTCCTATAAATTAAATAATTGGTTAAACAATTATCAAACTAAAAAGCATGAACATCAATAAACACGGAATTCGTAAGCGCATTAAGAGTTTTGGATATGCTTTTGCAGGCCTTCTTTATCTAGTAAAAGCAGAGCCCAATGCCCGAATTCATTTGGTTGCGACCATTGTGGCTATTGCGCTAAGTATCTTTTTTAAAATATCTGCTTTCGAATGGATGATCATTCTAATTGTTATTGGCCTTGTTTGGGCAATGGAAGCTATAAATACTGCCATTGAAAAGTTGTCCGATCATCTTTTCCCCGAGACTAACGAAACAGCGCGTATTGCAAAAGATGTGGCTGCTGGAGCTGTATTGGTTTGCGCATTGGTTGCGCTGGCTTGTGGAGCTATTATTTTTCTGCCAAAAATAGTGGTTGTTTTTTAATACGAAAATCGGTTTTTAAGAACATTATTGTTGCGAAAAACTTACTTGAAAAATAGCAACAACGCCGACAAAGAAGTAAAACACAAAATTAAATATCGATAAACATTTTCGGGGATTAGCTTAACCAACCAACTACCCAAAAAAGCACCGCCTATCACTGCCGGAAGCATAACCACATTCATTTGTAACGACGATAGAGTTATGGTTTCCCACACAAAAAAGTGAAACGGAATCTTAATCAAATTTAAAATCAAATAAAACGAAGCTCCCGTTCCAATAAACTCCTTCTTGGGTAGTTTGATGGTAATTAGGTAGAGATTAAATATGGGGCCGGCCAAATTCCCAATCATGGTTGCAAATCCGCCCGTTAATCCAAAAATAGGCGAAAACAAACGATGATTCACCAGCCCATCAGTTGATCCTTTGCGCAAATCGTTTAGTAAAATTAAAATCACACACACCAACATAACCACTGCCATAATATTGGTAAACCAACGATCGTTAATAAATTTCCCAGCAACCACTGCAATTATAATTCCCCCAATCGCATAAGGAAGCAATTTAATAATGCAGCCTATTTTGGCATATTTTAAATATAGATGTATCGCAATTATATCGCCAAAAATTAAAAAGGGAAGTAAAATACCGGTTGATAGTTTTGCGCCATAAAGTGTTGCCAGTATGGGTATGCCTATCATCACTATCCCTTTTATTCCGCTTTTAGATACCCCTGCTAAGAAGGCAACTAATAAGGTCAATAACCACACTTCCCAATTTACATGCAAGGGATTAAAAAAATCAACCATACTTATTTTCCAATAATAGTCAATTAGGTATTCGAATTTAACAACAAACTAAAATGAGCAAAAACACGTTTCTTTAGCTCCTCGATTGGCATATTTAACCTATCGGCTACTTTTAAATAATACTCATAAATCGAAATTCCCGAGTTATCAGTTTCAAGCAGAAAGGGCTTTTTATCACAAATGGCGATGATCTCCTCAAACCCATCTTGATTTAATATCGATGGCGAAAACGATAACCATAGGTTTTGTTTTAAAGCCTGCCGTGTTTGATGAATATTGCCTTTAAATCCGTGCAATACCCAAGGCTGAATAGGCTTTAACCGTTTATGCCAACTCAAGATTTCATTCAACTGTCGAACCTGATGAATGAGTAAGGGTTTTTTTATCCGTTCCGATAAATCGATTTGATACTCAAACACCTTTTGCTGAAACGCCAACTCCTCACCTTTCAATTTATCCAATCCACACTCCCCAATTGCGATAACGTTTTTTAAAAGCACTTTTTCTTCAAGCTGCCTATACTGTTCATCAATGCGATCCTTGTTGATATACCACGGATGAATACCCACAGAGCAATGGGGATTGTTGCTAATATCATCTTCGGCATAACAATTTACCACCTGAATAATGTCAGATGTAACAATGGGTTGGTGAGTATGACTATCTACAAATGGAATCATAGTGTAAAGAGAGGAAAAGAGAGGAAGATAAAAAGACTAATAGATGTGATAGTACATTCTAATCTATTTGTCTAAAAATCTATTCTTCTTTCTATCTAAAAAAAAAGGCCGCTCTCAAATAGGAAACAGCCTCTTACTTAATTTATATTGAAAGCCTTATTGTCCAGCATTCTTTAATCTTTTACGTTCAAATTCCTGAAGGAAAATTTTGCGCAAACGAATCGATTTTGGCGTCAACTCAACATACTCATCGGCCTGAATGTATTCCAATGCCTCTTCGAGACTAAAAATAATTGGGGTTACAATCCGAACTTTATCGTCGGATCCAGAAGCACGCATGTTGGTCAGTTTTTTCGACTTGGTTACGTTGATGTTCAAATCGCCATCGCGGTTGTTTTCGCCAATAACCTGACCCATGTATACTTCATCTTGCGGATAGATAAAAAATCGACCACGATCCTGAAGCTTGTCAACAGCATAAGCATAAACGGTACCCGTTTCCATAGCTATTAACGAACCGTTTGAGCGCTTCTCGATAGGCCCGCGCCATGGTTGAAATCCTATAAATCGATGCGCCATTACAGCCTCACCAGCTGTAGCAGTAAGCATGTTACTACGTAATCCAATAATACCTCGAGCAGGTATATGAAACTCCAAATGAATTCGCTCTCCTTTGCGTTCCATAATCGTCATATCACCTTTTCGCTGAGTCACCATTTCAATGGCTTTACCCGAATACTCTTCAGGCAAATCGATGGTTAACTCTTCCATCGGCTCATTTTTTACACCATTAATTTCTTTAATAATTACTTGCGGTTGGCCAACTTGCATCTCATACCCTTCGCGACGCATGGTTTCAATTAATACCGACAAGTGAAGAACACCACGACCAAAAACATTCCAAGAATCAGCCGAACCAGTTTCCTCAACTCGTAAAGCCAAGTTTTTCTCAAGCTCTTTATCTAAGCGATCTTTTATATGACGAGATGTTACCAATTTTCCCTCTTTACCAAAAAATGGAGAGTTGTTAATGGTAAACAACATACTCATGGTAGGTTCATCAATGGCAATTGGCTCTAATCCTTCGGGATTTTCGAAGTCTGCAACTGTATCCCCAATTTCAAATCCTTCTAATCCCACAATAGCACAAATTTCACCACACTCAACCATATCGGTTGGTACTTTTGTTAATCCCTCAAATAAATAGAGTTCCTTAATTCGGGAGCGAACAATGCGGCCATCGCGTTTAACCAAACACACTTGTTGGTTGGTGCGAAGCTCTCCACGATGTAAACGCCCTACTGCAATTCGCCCAATGTAAGCCGAATAATCTAAGCTGGTAATTAACATCTGTGGTGTCCCTAATATTAATTCGGGAGCAGGAATATGTTCAATAATAGCATCTAAAACCGCTGAGATATCCTCGGTGCGAACATTAATATCGTTCGACATCCATCCTTGCTTGGCTGAGCCATAAACGGTAGGAAAGTCGAGCTGGTTTTCGGTTGCATCCAATGAGAACATTAAATCAAAAACCGCTTCATGAACTTCATCTGGTCGACAGTTTGGTTTATCAACTTTATTAACAACCACAATGGGTTTCAATCCCAATGCAATAGCTTTTTGAAGTACAAAACGAGTTTGAGGCATAGGCCCTTCAAAGGCATCAACCAAAAGAAGCACCCCATCAGCCATGTTCAAAACACGTTCCACTTCACCACCAAAATCGGAGTGACCCGGAGTATCTATGATGTTTATTTTTACGTCTTTCCAAACCAAAGCACAGTTTTTCGCCAGGATAGTAATCCCGCGCTCGCGCTCTAAATCGTTGCTATCCATAATAAGTTCACCCATTTTTTGGTGATCTTTGAATAGCTTACCCGCCATTAACATTTTATCAACGAGGGTAGTCTTTCCGTGGTCGACGTGGGCAATAATTGCCACATTTCTAATCTTTTGCATACAATTTTTCAATCAGGGCGCAAAGGTAGAGCTTTTTTTCCGATAAACGGCGATAATCATTCGTTAACTCAATGGATTTAATCATTAATTAACATTAAACACCATTTCATCAACTAAATACCTTATAAAGTCGCGTTGTCATGTATAACTAAAGGGCCTAATATTAATAAATAAACCCTAAAAAACATTTCTGAGTTATCATTATTTTGTCAAGAAGTATTATATTTAAATAATGAGAGACAAAACACCCTATTCTGAATTGGAAAAACTGAAAGAGACGATAATTAATTCTATCCTTTTATATGGTTCAGTACTTTCTGCGCTAACTTTCATAGTAAGTTATTACAACTTTGATTTTAAAGAATTTAGATTAAGTGTATTAACCGACTTTATTGTTGTATTGACTTTAACAACCATATCTCTCTTTCGAAAAAGAATAAATCTTAAACCTAAATCGCTCATTATCATCTCCGCATTGCTCGTCTTAATGATCTCCGATACGATGAAAATGGGCATCAATTCAGATAACAAACCACTTCTTATTATCATCCCTTTTTTCGCATTGCTAGTATACGACATGCGTAAAACATTGCTTATATTTTTATTTAGCATTTTGGTGTTTTTAACAATTGGCTACTTATTTGTGAGCGGCGTATTAATTTCAAACATCAATTACCTTTATCGCGCTCAACAAGTTAGTCCATGGCTAACTAATATATTAACTTTAAGCGCGATTGCATTATTTGTGATCATCATTTTTAATCAATTCAACCTAAAGTTTTCTTTTTTATTGGATGAGTTAAAGCTCAAAAATCTTGAAATAACCGAAAAAGAACAAAACTATCGCGACATATTTAATTCATCATCCGATGCCATATTTATTCATGGTGTAAATGGAGAAATTATTGATGTTAACGATGCCATGTTAACCATGTACGGTTATAAAAAAGAAGAAATAAAATCGATTACAATGTCTGATATTAGATCTGGAGTAGAACACGATGAGATTAAAGATATATTTAAACACTTAGAAGATTCTATAAAACTGAATAAGACGGTTTTCGACTGGCAAGCAAAAACAAAACTGGGTAAAGCTTTCTGGGTTGAAGTAGTATTAACAAAAACAACAATTAATAATATACCCCGCATAATTGCTGTGGTTAGAGACATCGAAGAAAAGAAAAGAATAGCTCTTGAACTTGAAAATCACAAAAACCACCTAGAGGTGCTAATTAAAGAGCGTACTGATGCCGTTGCAAGTGCCAATGCCGAATTAGTCGCTAAAAACGAACTACTCACATTGCAACAAAACAATCTCCAAAATACACTCGAGAAGCTCGAATCGACTAAAGAACAGTTAATTCATTCCGAAAAAATGGCATCAATAGGTTTACTAGCCTCTGGTGTCGCACATGAAATAAACAACCCGCTTAACTTTATTAAAGGTGGCGTTTCGGCCCTCGAAGAGTATTTAAAAGACGCTTATAACGACAATTCCGAAGACCTAACTGATTGTTTATCGGCCATTAATGAAGGAATTAATAGATCATCTGCTATTATTGACAGTCTGAATCATTTCAGCCGAATAAGCGAATCTCAAAAAGAATCCTGCCATTTAAATTCTATCATCGACAATTGCTTGTTGATTTTAAAAAATAGGCTCAAGTACCGAATTGAAATTGTGAAAAATTACACCAATGCCGATCCATTAGTGCTTGGCAACGACGGAAAACTTCATCAGGCAATTATAAATATACTTTCCAATGCGGAACAAGCAATCATTGAAGAAGGAACCATCGAAATAAAAACCATTGTTAACAAAAAAGATGCTGTTATTTATATTATTGATACTGGAATTGGCATTAACTCCCATGATTTAAAAAAAATCACCGATCCTTTCTACACAACCAAAGAACCAGGACAAGGAACTGGATTGGGGCTTTCAATTACTTATAATATAATAAAAGATCACAATGGCACTTTAAGTTTTCAATCCATTGTAAATGAGGGCACAACTGTAATAATAACACTGCCATTATATAACCAACTAAACTATGAATCAGAACGTAACCATACTTTGTGTAGATGATGAACCCATTAATCTAAGACTGTTTGAACTGAATTTCAAGAAAAAATACCGTATTATTACAGCTTTATCGGGTATGGAAGGACTTATTAAGCTTGAGGAAGATGCCGGAATAATTGTTGTAGTAAGTGATATGAGAATGCCTGGAATGAATGGGATTGAATTTATTAAAGAGGCTCGATTAAAACATACTCATGTTATTTATTTTATTTTAACTGGTTTCGATATTACGCCCGAAATTAATGATGCCTTACAAGAGAATATCATTCACAAATATTTTAGTAAACCTTTAAATATTAAGCTAATGGAAAAGGCAATTGAGGAAGCTATTGAATCATATCTTACATCTCTATAAATCTACTCATCTGCATGACAATTAATTCCTATTTCATCATCTAGTTTTTTTCCCTTTCCTATCATATAAAGCGATGTAGGAGTGAATAAAAAGTGAGTTTTTCATTAGGTGTAATCATTGCTATCAATTTTGTATTTAATTATTTTTGTTGATACAAATTTTAAGAATAATCTTTCGGTTGATAGTATATGGTTTTGCTGAAATGATTATTTATTATCAATTGAAATTAAATACATACTAATGAAACAAATTCTTAAACTAATTGCATTGAGTTTACTGGTATACAGCTGTTGTCAAAGTAAAACAGATCAGGTAACTACCTCTGCATTTTCAACTCAAAACAAAAATGTAATCGTTTTTACGACTGCCGACAGCACTAATTTAAGGCTAACACAAACGGCTAAAACTGCTTTTGCGCCTGCTATTCAAAACGTTGAATCAGATGTGGCAGTATACGTCAATCCAACTAAAACCTTTCAATCGTTTTTAGGCATGGGAGGTGCAATTACAGATGCATCGGCTGAGGTTTTTGCCAAATTATCTGAAGAAACACAAAAACAATTTTTAACCGCTTATTACGACAAAACCAACGGTATTGGCTATTCATTAGCACGAACAAATATTCACAGTTGCGATTTTAGTAGTGGCAGCTATACTTATGCTGAGGAAGGTGATAACGATTTAAAGACTTTTAACATTGAACACGACAAGCAATTTCGGATTCCATTAATTAAAAAAGCGACCGAAGCGGCTGGGGGGAAATTAGTTTTGTATGCCTCTCCATGGAGTCCACCTTCGTTTATGAAAACGAACAACAACATGCTTCAAGGTGGAAAGCTACTTCCTGAATTTGCTGATGCATGGGCGTTATATTATACCAAATTTATAAAAGCCTACGAAAGTGAAGGTATGCCAATTTGGGGTATTACAATACAAAACGAACCTATGGCTGTTCAGCGCTGGGAATCATGCATTTACACATCAGCTGAAGAGCGCGATTTTCTTAAAAACCACCTTGGCCCCATTATGGAACGCGAAGGATTAGGGGATAAAAAAATTGTGGTTTGGGATCACAACCGCGATATTATGCCTGAACGCGCAAGCACCATTTTTGATGATCCTGATGCAGCAAAATATGCTTGGGGAATCGGTTTTCATTGGTACGAAACGTGGGCAGGTGGCCAACCTATGTTCGAGAATCTTCGCGATGTACATGAATCGTATCCTACCAAAAACCTATTGTTTACTGAAGGATGTGTAGAATCGTTTAACCCCGAAAAATACCAGTATTGGCCTAATGCCGAACGCTATGGCCGTTCCATTATTAACGATTTTAACAATGGAACTGTTGGATGGACTGATTGGAATATTTTATTAGATCAAACAGGCGGACCTAACCATGTTGGCAACTTTTGTTTTGCTCCAGTTCACGCCAATACCGAAACTGGAGAGTTAATATTTACTCCTTCGTATTATTATTTAGGTCATTTCTCTAAATTTATTCGACCCAATGCTAAACGAGTTAGTTCTTCATCAAACCGTAGTCATGTATTATGTACTTCGTTTTTAAACGAAGATGGAACCATGGCAACTGTGGTTATGAATTTGAGTTCAAAAACAATACCATATAAATTATATATTGGATTGCAAGCAGTATCCGAAACGTTATTGCCCCACTCTATTCAAACGTTGGTATATTAATGCCTCTATTGTTAGCATACTAAAACAGCAATAAATAATTACCTAAAAATGCTTCCAATCTGGAGGCATTTTTTTAATATCTCTCATTGAAGTGAAATAATTCAACTCCATTTTAACACAAAAAACACACAATGTTCATTTAATCAATGAATGACCTAAAAATTAAAAGTAATTAGTTATTTTAGCTCACCATAAATATCTAATGAAACGATTTATACAATCCATCGAGCAAATAGCCATTCTCAGATTCTTTCTCAAATGGTTCTTACTGGTTTTACCAGTATCTGTTTTTGCGGGCTTTATGGTGGCATTGTTTCTCTATTTATTAGAGCAAGCAACACTGTTTAGGTGGCAGCACAATTGGTTGCTTTATTTACTTCCGTTGGCAGGCATTGCAATTATTGGCCTATACCGTTTTAAGGGCAAAAATTCCGAGGCTGGCAATAACCTTATTATGGACGAGATTCACAAGCCTGGTGGAGGAATTCCCATGCGAATGGCGCCATTTGTTCTTGTCACAACAGTTGTAACTCACTTATTTGGCGGATCAGCAGGTCGCGAGGGAACGGCAGTGCAAATTGGAGGAAGCTTGGCTCAATGGGTAGCTAAAACACTTCGTTTATCACCTAACGATACACGTATTTTACTTATTACTGGAATAGCAGCGGGTTTTGGAGCTGTTTTTGGCACTCCCATAACTGGAGCCATTTTTGCACTTGAGGTAATAGCTATTGGTCGCATAAAATACGATGCGTTGTTACCAGCACTTATGGCCTCTATACTAGCCGATTTAGTTTGTACTTCGTATGGCATAACACATACTCATTATCATGTTGGTTTTTCAGAACACGCCGCAACAACCTTTCCCTACTTTAATTACAGTTATTTGCTGTTGCTAAAAATAGTAGTTGCTGGTATTGCATTTGGGCTGGCAAGCAAACTCTTTTCAGAACTATCTCATTCCATTAAATCATTGGCTAATAAGTTTATTCATATTAAATTGATGATTCCGCTAATTGGTGGAATCATAATTATTGGACTAACCTTTTTAGCAGGTACAACCGACTATTTAGGTATTGGAGTCAACACCGCCACAGGGCATGGCACAAGCATTGTAAATGCCTTTAAAGCAGGTGAAATAGACTCATGGGGATGGCTTTGGAAATTGGTTTTTACCGTTATAACACTAAGCACAGGTTTTAAAGGAGGCGAAGTAACTCCCTTGTTTTTTATTGGTGCAGCACTGGGGAATACTTTGGCTATTATAATGGGTGCGCCTATTGAGTTGATGGCTGCAGTGGGTTTCATAGCTGTTTTTGCTGGAGCTACCAATACTCCTATTGCTTGTACTCTCATGGGAGTTGAGTTATTTGGAGGTTCGAATCTTTTGTATTATGCCGTAGCTTGTTTTGTTGCCTATTACTTTAGTGGTCACACAGGCATCTATTCATCTCAAAAAATTTCTAGCTCAAAAGCCGATTTCAGCCATCACCTAAATCCCGATAATACACTCAAACGAATTCGAGAATCGAAAATTGGTAGCTTTTGGAACAATAAATAAGTTTGTACTAATACATGACAAAACGTTAACACACTGATTAAAAACCTCTTATATCCAGAGAGTTTAATAACGCGTGCGCAATTCTTATAAGTCCATATTTAAAAAAGCTATATGCTCTTCTGTCATGTTTTTTCAACTTAATAGGGTTGGTGTTTTTGTGCTTATCAATACCCACAAGATAAGCCAAGACAAATACAATGGCAATTATTGCCATAACCGTTGAAAGCCTACCTAAGTCCGTAAGATGAGTATATTCCTACCACGCGGTATTTGCAATGCGGGTTTCGGAGGTATTTGTATTTTCGATACTTTTTGTAACTTGCAATAAAAAATTAAACGGATGAGCTATGAAATCCCGCACATGCGCCTCACCGCCAACCGTTACCCAACATATAAAATGAGACATCAATATAGGCATACAAAAACAAAAGCATTCTTTTCGGTTCAATCCATTTCCGATTTTAGAAATGATACATCACATTCTACTCCGAATAAGTGGTTTACAATCCTTATAAGTACGAAGGTAAACGGAGAAATGAATATTGATGATTATAAGCTTTCATTAAATAAACCTAATGCAATTTTTATAACACCAGGTCAGCATTTACATTTTCCTGCTTTTACAATATTCGAGGGTTTTGCAATTTCATTTAATAAAGAGTTTTATTGTATCGAGTATCACGATAGTGATGTTTCGTGCAATGGATTACTTTTTGTTAATAATTTCACTTCGGTACATTTTGTTTTAGAAGAACAGCAACTTTCCATTTATACCAATACCGCTAAGGAAATGATTGCCGAA
>JBBQUP010000093.1:0-13057 GCA_038212305.1 Bacteroidales bacterium | reverse complement strand
GTGTCAGAGTGATCATTCGGGTATCGCTTGGAAATATTGGTAGTAATAGTTGTCCCATGACCGCTAAGGTAAGGATTATTACTTTACGGCAATTGTTCTGTTAAATATTGATTATCAGGCATAGGTCTTGGATGTCTGATCCTACATGGGGGGGGTACTTATCCTGCTCTTTTAAAAGGTTTTATCGACAGGGTTTTTCTTCCAGATTTCACCTTTAAATACCGCGAAAATTCAGTGTTTTGGGATAAGCTTTTAACGGGGAAAAGTGCTCGACTAATTGTGACAATGGATTCGCCAAAATGGTATTATTGGTTGGTTTATCGCAGTCCGGGACACAATGCCATGAAAAAAGCAGTGTTAGAGTTTTGTGGTGTAAAGCCGGTGAAAATAACCTCTTTTAGCCCGGTTAAATCCTCTTGCTTATCTTCAAGAGAGAAATGGTTAGCCTCGGTTGAGGAATTAGGTGAAAAGTTAAGTTAAAAAAAGAGGGACGCAAATCCCTCTTTAATATCTAAGTACTTTGTTGTAAATAATGTTGTGTTATATGTAGTTAATTAACTGATATACAGCGCTTCCGAAAAACAATAAATAAGTCTTAGACCTTATTTAAGCATTCCTGCTTTTAAGTATTTAATCTCTTTCTCATCTAAATAGCGCCATTTTCCGCGGGGAAGGTGTTTTTTTGTTAATCCGGCAAAGTACACCCGGTCGAGCTTTTCAACTCGGTAGCCAAAGTGTTCGAAAATACGACGCACAATGCGGTTTTTTCCCGAGTGAATTTCAATGCCTACTTGATCTTTATTATCGTCCACGTAACTAATCTCATCGGCTTTAATAGCGCCATCCTCCAGTTCAACACCTTCGTAAATTTGTTGTAAATGGTCTTTGGTTACATTTTTATCTAAAAAGGCGTGATATATTTTCTTTACGTTGAATTTTGGATGAGTTAACTTTTTGGTTAAATCGCCATCGTTGGTTAAAAGTAACACGCCGGTTGTGTTTTTATCTAAACGACCCACCGGATAAATACGCTCATCGCACGCATTGGCAACTAAATCCATTACGGTTCTTTCGGCATTGGGGTCTTTAAGTGTGGTCACGGTATCTTTTGGTTTGTTTAGTAAAACATAAACCAGTTGTTCGATGGATAATTTTTTGCCAAGATATTGTACATCATCGAATTTCGAAACCAAAGTTCCCATTTCCGTAACGATTTTTCCGTTAACAGTTATCTCGCCAGCCTCGATGTGTTTATCGGCTTCGCGGCGACTACAAATTCCAGCATTGGCAATGTATCGGTTTAAGCGAATGCCATTGTCACTTTTCTCCGAAGGCATGGTGTTCTCGTATTTGGGAGCTGCCTTGGTATATTGAATTACTTTCTTTGGAGTGTCGGATGGTTGTTCATCTCGTTTGTCGGATGGTTTCTCGTTCCTATCGCGTGCCGATGTTTTAATTATCTTGCCGTTACCTTTGTTAAATCTTTCTATCATGATGCCTTTTATGTAAGTACTTCGCTGGAAATAATGACGTGTTTTATTTAGCTAATTAATTCATAAACAGCTTAAACAAAAAACAATAAATAGGTCTTAGACCTTAATTTGCAAAGATGCGGAAAAACAACCGATTTATTATTGGTTTTTGTTTAATTTGCATCTCTAAAATTCATTTTCAGAAAAACTATAAACGAAATGACACTTATAAAATCTATTTCAGGGATACGTGGCACTATTGGTGGTAAACCAGGTGACGGACTTAGTCCGGTTGACTTGGTGAAGTTCTCAACTGCTTATGGCATGTGGGCAAAGCAGCAGTTTCCAAACTCACGCATAAAAGTAGTGGTTGGTCGCGATGCCCGTATATCGGGCGATATGGTTAACCGAATTGTAATTGGCACTTTGCAAGGTTTAGGCATTGATGTGGTGAATATTGGTTTGGCAACTACTCCAACTACCGAAATTGCTGTTGTAAACGAGAACGCTCAAGGAGGCATTATTTTAACAGCTAGTCATAATCCAAAACAATGGAACGCACTTAAACTTTTAAATAGTAAAGGTGAGTTTTTATCGGCTATTGAAGGTGAGAAGATCTTAAAGTTGGCTGATAGTGACGATTTTGTTTATGCCGATGTGGATGAGCTAGGTAAAGTCACTGATGACAATAGCTACGATCAGTTTCACATCGATCATGTTTTATCGCTCGATTTGGTGGATTGCGATGCCATTAAGGCTGCCAATTTTACGGTAGCTATCGATTGTGTGAATTCGGTGGGAGGCATTGTAATACCTCAATTATTAAAAGCGTTAGGTGTAAATAATGTTATCGAACTTTACACCACACCCAATGGCCAGTTTCCGCATAATCCCGAACCGCTACCCGAGCACTTAACCGAAATTTCGGCTTTAGTTAAAAGCAAAAAAGCAAATTTGGGTTTTGTGGTTGATCCTGATGTGGATCGATTGGCCATTATTAACGAAGATGGATCGATGTTTGGCGAGGAATACACGTTGGTTGCTTGCGCCGATTATGTACTGCGTCATACTCCCGGAAATACGGTTTCGAACTTATCCTCGTCGCGTGCTTTGCGCGATGTGACGGCTAAATTAAGTGGTACTTACAACGCCAGTGCTGTGGGTGAAGTAAATGTGGTGAGCGCCATGAAAGCCAATCAAGCTGTAATTGGCGGTGAGGGAAATGGTGGAATTATCTATCCAGCTTCGCATTATGGACGTGATTCGTTGGTTGGCATTGGTCTGTTTTTAAGTCATTTAGCTAAATCGAATCTCTCATGTAGTCAACTTCGGGCAACTTATCCTAAGTATTACATGTCGAAGAATAAAATTGAATTAAGCGATGGCATTGATGTTGACTCGTTGTTGAAAAAAATATTTGAAATGTATCAGTCGGAAGAGATTACTGATATTGATGGTGTGAAAATCGACTTTAAAGAAGGGTGGGTTCATTTGCGTAAATCAAATACCGAACCAATTATTCGTATTTATTCTGAAGCGTTATCACCTGAAAAAGCTAATCAATTGGCAAAAGATATGATTGATAAAATTAAATCTTTACTATAGACAATCATTGATAAAATTAAAATCTCCTTTTGGATTTATCTGGAAGGATATTTTTTTGATTAATTTGCGAAGGAGTTTGTTTTTTTTGACATCTAAACAAACGACTTAGATAAGTCCTGTAAATCAGTCTTGTGTCTTTATACTAATTAAAACGTCTATGAAAAAATGGATATGGGGAGTTTTAGGTGTGTTAATCATCATATTAGCACTTTCGTTTTGGGGAAAAATCAATCCCAAATTGGATAACTCCTTCTTTGTAAAAGTTAAATCGGGCAGTTTTCGATCAGTGATTATGTCTACCGGTCAACTTCAAGCCGAAAAATCTGTATCTATTGATGTTCCATCGGCCTTATCGGGTCGAAGAGTTGGCATTTATGAAATTAAAATTACACAGTTGATCGAAGAGGGAACCGTTGTGGATTCGGGTGGTATTGTCGCATCCTTAGATCAAAGTGCAGTTGAAAGTTTATTACAGAATGCTCGCGATCAGCTTGAAAAAAGTTTACGAAGCCTCGAGGACGTTAAACTCGACACGAATATAAATCTATCGAATTTGCGAGATGGCTTATTAAATGGTAAAGTAACCATGGAGGAGAAAGAATTGGTTTTGAGCCAATCGAAATATGAATCTCCCGCAGTTGTTCGCCAAGTTACGCTTGATTTAGAGCGTTCAAAACGAGGTTATGAGCAGGATGTTAAAAATTACAAGCTCAAAAAACGGCAGGATGAATTTAAGGTTCAACGTGCTTTGGATGATGTTGAAAAGCAAGACAATACGGTGAGCGATATTGAGAAACTATTCGAATCATTGGTTATTCGTGCTCCTCAGCCAGGGATGGTTATTTATGCGACCGACCGTACGGGAAATAAAATTAAAGTGGGTACATCGGTTAGTCCTTGGTCGCCTCAAATAGCATTGTTGCCCGACTTAAATTCGATGGTGTCGAAAACCTATGTAAACGAGGTTGATATTGCCAAGCTAAAAAAAGGATTATTGGTAAAAGTTGGTATCGATGCTTTTCCAAATAAAAGTTTTGATGGCGAGATTATACAGGTTGCTAATATTGGACAGGTATTGCCTGGAAGCGACTCTAAAGTATTTGAAGTGGTGGTTAAGTTAAAAAGTACCGATCCGGATTTAAAACCCGCAATGACTACCAGTAATGAAATTTTAATTGATGTGATTGAAAATGCATTGTTTTTGCCTCGCGAAGCTTTATTTAAGCGCGATTCATCAAACTATGTGATGTTGGTAAATGGCCGTAAATTACTTGAAACTAAAATAACAATCGGTGAGGAGAACGAAAATTTTGTGGTGATAACTGGTTTAAAGAAAAACGACGAAGTTTCGCTTTTGAAACCTGAAAATTGGGAAACGCCGACTAATGTTTCACCTCAAGATTCAACGGCATCGTTATGATAAAAAAAATCATTAATTATTATCGACGATATGTTCACGATGTAATTATTGCTTTCGAAGCAATTTTAGCAAATAAAGTGAAAGCAGCTTTAACTGGTTTAGGTATCATGTTTGGTGTGGCTGCTGTTATTAGTATGTTAGCCATTGGTCGCGGAGCTCGACAAGAAGTGATGGATCAGATAAAACTGGTTGGTGTTAACAACATCATGATTACGCCCATTTCGATGGATTCGAAACAAGAAAATCCTGAAACGGCAGGGTCTGATTTGAAAAAAGAGACAAAAAAATTCTCCCCCGGACTAACTTTATTGGATGCCGAAGCTATTAAAGAAGTGCTCCCAACTGTTAGTAGTGTTTCCCCTGTTATAACTCAGAAGTATTATGCAATTCAGCATGGACGAAGTCAATTGATTGATTTAAACGGTGTTGGCAGTGAGTATTTTGGCCTGTTGAATGTTAATTTGTCCGAAGGTAAATACTTCTCCGAAAATCAAAATCAATCTGGTTTACCGGTTTGTATCATTGGCAGTGGCGTGCGCGAAAAGTTTTTTAACCAATCCAATCCCATTGGCGAATACATTAAATGTGGCGAAAATTGGCTACAGGTTATTGGGGTAGTTGCCAAAAACGATATAAAAGTAAAATCATCGAACGATAAGCGATCGTTAGGTAACGATTTAAATGTGTTTGTCCCCATTAAAACCATGCTTATAAGGTATATCGATAGGGGTAAGATTAATCCAAACTTACTCGAGCAAATGGTTGCTGGTGGACAACGTTTTATGAGCGGAGGTGCTCAAACTCAAACCGCTGACGTTGTAACCGAAAAAAGAGGACAGCAGTTGGATAAGATTATTGTACAGGTTCATCAGCCTGAACAATTGGCTCAAACAGCCGATGTTATTCACCGATTACTGCTTCGTAGGCATCGCGAATCAGCTGATTTCGAGGTGACTGTGCCTGAGTTATTGCTTAAGCAGCAACAAAAAACCAACGATATATTCAACTTGGTTTTAGGTGCCATTGCCAGTATCTCATTAATTGTTGGTGGTATTGGTATTATGAATATTATGTTGGCATCGGTGTGGGAGCGTATTCGAGAAATTGGTACTCGCCAAGCCATTGGTGCTTCACGAAAAGACATTGTGGTACAGTTTTTAGCCGAATCAACTTTAATTAGTCTGTCAGGTGGCTTTTTAGGGATTGCGCTGGGTGTGTTATTAGCTTATCTCATTCAGCTATTTGCCGATATAACCACCATTGTGTCTGTTTTTTCGGTGTTTATAGCCTTTGGAGTATCGGTGGCAGTGGGTATTATCTTTGGATACATTCCGGCCAAGCGAGCTGCGGAGCAAGATCCAGTGGAATCATTGCGGCAATAGATTTTACCCTCTTAGTACTCACATCTTAATACTTAATACTCATATCTTGATGCTAAATTTATTAAACAGATGAAACAACTATTTTTTATTCTAATATATTTTGGTGTTTTTACCATACAGTTAAAAAGTCAGGACATTCAGCCGCCCCACCTGACTTTAACCCTCGATCAAGCAATAGAACTCGCACAGCAACAATCGTTGGCTAGCTTTAAATCGCGTAATATGTACCTCTCACGATATTGGAGTTTCAGGAGCTTTAAAGCAGATAGATTACCTGCATTAAGTTTAAATGCAACTCCGGTTGCTTATGATAATTCGGCTAGATTACGATATTCGGAGAAAGATTCGGCTGATGTTTATATCCGATCCCAAACACTAAAGTCTTCTGTGGGTTTAATTCTTAAACAAAACATCTCTTTAACTGGTGGCTCTGTGGATATTTCATCTGATTTAAATAGATCCGACAATATAGCTCAAAATATTATGTCAAATACATCAACGCCTTTTAGTATTGGTTTTAGTCAACCTCTATCTGGTTATAATGAGTTCCGTTGGGAAGCTCGTATTGAGCCTATAAAATTCGAGAAGGCTAAGCGAGATTATGTCCATTCTGTTGAGGATATTGCAATGCAGACCGTTGATTATTTTTTCCGACGCATTACTGCTGAAATTAACTTGCAAATTGCCAATACCAATTATCAAAATGCTGATACATTATACCGCATTGCTAATGGACGATTTAATATTGGAACTGTAACGCGTGATGAGTTGCTCGATTTCGAATTGGGATTATTAAATTCGAAAATCGAATTGTCGAAATCCAATCAAACATTACTGCAAGCTAAGTCTCAGTTAGTTAGTTTTTTGGGATTGTCTGATGGTCAGGAAGTTGAATGCGTAGCTCCAAATAATATTGTTGTTGATGAAATTAAGGTCGAAGATGCTTTAAATAAGGCGGTTCAAAATAATTCTCAGGTATGGTCTTTTCAGCAACAACATTTGGAGGCAAGTCAAAACGTCGCTATTGCTCGATCAAAATCTGCCTTAGGAGCATCCTTGTCTGGACGCGTTGGTTATAGCAAAACAACTCCCAATTATGATGAATTATACACTCAACCTTTTGATCAAGATCAGAGTGGTCGGTTAACCTTATCAATACCCATTTTAGATTGGGGCAAACGTCATGGTCAAATTCAAATGGCTAAAGCTAGTCAGCAGGAAACTGAGGTTGGACTTCGCCAGTCGCGTATTGATTTTGAACAACGTGTGATTCAGCAAATCATGGAGTATAATATTTTAGATGATCAAGTTTTAATATCAGCTAAAGCCGATACTGTGGCCCAGCTTGGGTTTGAAGTTACCAAACAGCGCTTTTTAATTGATAAGGTTGATGTGTTAAAACTAAACGCTGCCCGTAATTCGGTTGATGCTGCTAAACGTAATTATGTTGATGCATTAAAACGCTATTGGAATGCCTATTACAATGTTCGTAAATTAACGCTGTTCGATTTTAATAAGGGGGTTGAGTTAATGGATCAAATGGATAAAACACTTGAGCGGCCTGATAAATGGCAGTTCGATTTAAACAAGAAGTGAAAAGTTAAATAAGTCAGTTTTCACAATAACATAGTACAATTATGCTACAAAAACGCATTAAAAATATAAAGGAGTGGCCTAAACTTCAAAAAATAGTGGCTATTAGTTCGATAGCACTGCTTTTGATTGTTGGATTATACCTAATTCTAAGTGATGATAAAAAGCAAGATGTGGGTGTTTGCGAAGAGATGTTGTTTCAAACCTATATAGATGTTGATGGAGAACTTCAAGCCGCAAATTCATCAGATATCTCAATTCCTGAAGAACTGTTTAGTGATCAAATACGAGTATGGAATATGAAAATTACTGATTTAGTTCCCGAAGGTACAAGAGTTAATAAGGGCGATTATGTCGCAACGCTTGATCCATCGAGAGTTGAAGACGAGTTAAAAAGGATGGATGAGCGTTTAAAAGCAACCAGAGACCAAATTCAAGAGATTCGCCTTGATAGTGGTGTCAATTTATCGAACATGCGAAATGAGATTCAAATGGCAAAAGATAAATTGATTGATAGCCAACTCAAGCTCGATCAGTCGACATTTGAATCGAAAGCTTATCAGCGTCAGGCTCAAATTGAAGTAGATAAAGCTTCACGCTTCTGTGATTTGAAAGATCGAAACTACGATAAGTCGAAAAGACGTTTTATAACTCAACTAGAACGTCAGCAAGACGACATGGATAAGAATCAAACAATAAGAGATTTGTTGATCTCATTGAAAAAGGGGATTAAGATTATGGCTCCTTCTTGGGGAATAGTGATGTATGCAAAAACGTGGAGAGGTAAAAAAATTCGTGTGGGTGATGATGTTGGCCGATTTATGCCTGTTATCGCAAGCCTACCCGACTTAAATTCATTGGTGTCAGAGGTATTTGTCAAGGAAATTGATATCACAAGAGTGTCAATTGGACAAGATGTGAGAGTAAAAGTAGATGCACTTTCGAATAAGCTGTTTAAAGGCTCAATTAAGAATATAGCTGCAATGGGGCAGGAGATGCCAGGTACTCAAATGAATGGTTATAAGGTGGTTGTGAGTTTAAGCTATGACACTACAAGCGTTTTGCTGCCGGGAATGTCAACATCAAACAAGATTATTACCAGTAGCTGGGATAAAGCGCTAGTTGTACCACGTCAAGCCGTTTTTGAACAAGATTCAGTAAAATATGTTTATATCAAGTCATCAGGAGACATTGTGAAGCAATCAGTTAAGGTGCAAGGTGAAAATGATCGATTTTTTCGTGTGGTTTCAGGGATTAACAAAGGAGATAAAGTATTTTTAACAATGCCATAAAAGTATATATTTAACTATTTTTTGGTTTTTTAGTTTAGTCGTTTCGATTAACTTTTTTACTTTTGTTACTTCATAATTGCTGAATGAGAGCCTTTTTTTACTTAATTTCTGCGCGGAATTTTCCTCAATAAAATTTAGGAAGGCTTTACTTAAAATATGGAAATAAAAAATATATAAAAATATATGAAAGTCACTGTTGTTGGAGCTGGTAATGTTGGTGCTACTTGTGCTGATGTATTATCTTATCGGGAAATTGTAAATGAAGTTGTTTTGGTGGATATTAAAGAAGGTGTTGCTGAAGGGAAAGCGTTAGACATCTTTCAGAAATCGCCTATTAATATGTACGATACACGTACTATTGGTGTAACCAACGATTATTCTAAAACTGCGGGATCTGATGTTGTGGTTATTACATCTGGATTGCCTCGTAAACCGGGAATGAGTCGCGATGATTTAATTGGCACAAATGCAGGTATTGTTAAGTCAGTGACCGAAAATATTGTGAAGTATTCGCCCAATGCTGTGTTGGTAATTGTTTCAAACCCTTTGGATGTTATGACTTATCAAGCTCATTTAACATCAGGTTTTCCACGAACCAAAGTAATTGGTATGGCTGGAATTTTAGATACTGCACGTTATCGTGCATTTTTATCAGAAGAGCTAAATGTTTCAACTAAAGATATTCATGCCATATTAATGGGAGGGCATGGCGATACAATGGTTCCACTTCCAAGATATACAACAGTTGCTGGTATTCCTATAACCGATCTTATTGAAGAACAAAAATTAAACGACATCATCGAACGTACTAAATTTGGTGGCGGTGAGTTGGTTAAATTAATGGGCACATCAGCTTGGTATGCGCCAGGTGCTGCGGCTGCTCAGATGGTTGAGGCCATAGTTAAAGATCAACGACGTGTATTTCCTGTTTGCATTAAGCTAGAGGGCGAATATGGCATCGATGATTGCTATTTGGGAGTTCCTGTTATTTTAGGTAAAAATGGAGTAGAGAAGGTGTTGGAACTAAAACTGACTGATACTGAAATGGAGCTTTTACAAGTTAGCCGTAAGCACGTTAAAGAGGTTATGAATGTGGTTGACAACCTTAAATAAGTAGGTTTTTTTAATATAACATCAAAGGCTGTCCGTTTTCGGACAGCCTTTGATGTTATATGGGATAATTCCATAGTGTTTTCCGTGTTTAAAATACTGATATTTAGTTTATTGTTGGTTGTGGCATGAATGCTGATAGATGTCTGATACGATTGAAATGGTAATACTGTTTAAATACGACTTACCAATTTATCGAATCTTTCAGTATTATTTTTAAAATCTTATATCATGAAAACACATGCTAACCACCCCGCCAGTCAATACCGATTTGTAAATGCAGTTTTGGTTTTTTCTGCAGTAGCTTGTCTATTTTTATTCACTGCAAGTTTAATCCGAATTTCATCTAATAACAGAGTTGCTTCAAATGATTTTTCGGCAGTAAATAGAAGTACAACTGTAAAGGCAGAAACTGTTGTTCCTGTTGAAAAAGCAGCTGAAAATTCGGTATTCATTTCTTCCGAAAGTAGATTTGAATTAGAAGCATGGATGAATGATATAGCTAATGTTTCAAATACCGAACTCAATGAAGCTTCTGTGCCAGTTGAGTCATGGATATCGAATATCGTTAATGAATTTGCACATACAAACTACAATGAGCCTACAATAGCTTTAGAGCCTTGGATGAACGAAATTGCCAATTTTACGGCTTCAAAAGAATTATTACCTGTTGAAGATTGGATGACTTCATTGGCCGATCTTGATTTAAATTTCTGGATAGATGAGAATCCTGTTGCTTTAGAGCCATGGATGGTAAAACTAGAGATCAACAAAACGCTAACACTTAGTGATAGCAAAAGCATAGAAGAACCTATTCTGGTTGAATCATGGATGATGAATCTTTCAAATTCAAATTCAAATTCAAATAAATCAGTTTCATTAAATTAATATTTGAATCAAAATGTTTTTTTGAAATCCTTGTTCACCAGTACTTTTACTTTATATTTGTCGACAAATTTTTAAACACTTACAAGAATAATATAAATAAAAAATCATCATTTAGTTTTTGAAATGCGATCTCTTAATCACCCCAAATACAAAGTAATGAAACCAGTCAGAGCCATATTACTAACAGCATTATTCCTAACTCTTTTGAGTGGATGCACTATTAGCACCGATCAAGAGAGTTTAAAAGGTAATCGTGAATACAAAGTAGTAAATTGTTCTGTCGATCAGTTTAATAAAATATCGGTTCGAGGAGATTTTGAGATAGAATTAGTGAAATCCGATAGCAATTCGATAATTGTTGATGCTGATTCAAATTTGCATGAATATATTTACAGCGAAGTTGCTAACAATCAATTGGTTGTTAGTCAGCCTGAAAATAGGCGATTGAAAAGTTTTAGAGCAATAAAAGTAGTAATAAATTATACCAATCTTCGGGCAATTGAAATTATAGGAAAGAACACCCTAACGTGTTCAAATACAATTCACTTCGATAGTTTAAAGTTGGATGCCATTGGAGCTGCAAAAATTGAGTTAGATTGTAATGGTAAATCTGCTTTATTTGGTGTATGTCCCGGAGCAGTAACATTAAAACTTGAAGGAAAAGTTCCATATGTAGAATTTGATTTTCCTGGTGCAGTTCATTTCAATGCTGAAAATTTAATTACATCAACCATGAAGATTAATATGGAAGGTGCTGGAAATGCCAAAGTTTTTGTAACCGACGATTTACATGTTAATATTGCTGGTGCAGGTTTTGTTAGTTATCGTGGACATCCAAAGAATGTTTACTCAAACATTGGAGGCATTGGTAAACTTGTAAATGATGATGAATAGTCTTCAAATCAGATAAATGATCATCCTATTTTTTTGATTTCCCTTATCACAATTAAAATTTGTAAGTTTTTTAGTCTCCCCATAAATTTACAATCCCAATTTAGGCTCTGTATTCGACTCAGTCTGAATAATTTTTGCTTCATGTAGTACAAATCTTTTGTAGTACGATATGACAATTGTAGTTAGAGGCAATGCCAATAGTAGTCCAATAAATCCTAATAGAGATCCCCAAATTGATAATGATAAGAGTATCATAGCCGGATTGAGGCCATAGGCTTTTCCCATTATTTTAGGTGTTAAGTATAAATCTTGAATTAATTGAACAACTGATACTACAATTATAACCAATAAAGCTTCGTGCCAAAAAGTATGACCCGTTTCAAGAGCTTTTAACAATGCTAATAGTAAGGCTGGGATAAGACCTGCCAATTGCAAATAAGGTACTAAATTCAAAAATCCAATAAACATACCAATCATAATAGCCAGCGGTAAGCCAATTATTGAAAATCCAATCGAGAATAAAACCCCAACAATTAGTGCTATTAGTCCTTGTGCCCTAAAATAAGTGTCCATGCCTTCTTTTAGGTCATTTACAATTTCTTTAGCAAGCGATCGGTGTTTTTCTGGTATTAAATTAGGCCAGTTGTCATCAATCGAATTAAAATCAACAAGCAAAAAGCTAACATATAAAAATATGATCATTAAACCCAAAATTGCTGATAAAAAATGAAATGAACCAGTAACAAAGCTCCATATATGTTCCGATGCTTTTCTAAATATTAAAGTCACATTTTCGGGATTAAAGTATTTTTCAATTTCATTTTTTTCCAAAAAGTCTTTCAAGTAAAGATCTATTTTGCCAGGAAGTAAGGTTTTGTAATCTACTTGGGTAATATAAGCGTGTATAAGGTTGGCCATCCGAATCATCTCATTAATGAATTGCGGAATAAGCAACATGGATAAAATAATTAAACTGCCAACAAGTAATATTAGCGTAATTAATACAGCAAGGATTCGTTTACGGATTCGCATTCGGTTTTGAAAAAACAATACCAATGGATTAAGTAAATAAACTATGAAAACAGCAATAAAAAATGGTATTAGTACACTGCTTAGGTATTTAATTAAAAATAATATGCCAATAATTGATATTGTTGAAATTACCATTCGAACAACTCTATCGAGTGTATATGGATGGGGAGAAGTATCATTCATGTCTTAAAAGAATTTTAACTGCAATTTAGTCTGAAATTGTAATATGTGATTCAATGTCGTTGACTTAAGCTATAATGGTTTGTAATTCATATAGTAGAGTTTCTTTGGGCGTTTTTTTCTCTCGTTCTTTCTGCCGGGGCGGATTATTTCTCTTGTTTGGCTTACAATGGAATCAAACGCTGCAAT
>JBBQUP010000092.1:0-13201 GCA_038212305.1 Bacteroidales bacterium | reverse complement strand
CAATCCGCTTCAGTAAACTGGCATCTAAAGTTTAAAAATTACACCTGATGAGTTTTTGAAAACAAATTGAAAACACTATAGGAAATTAAGCGTGTATAATTGTGGCCGGGTTTAGTACAACACCAGCTTCAATCAAGGTAGGCGCAAGCGCTACCGTTGATCGAAAGCTTAATTGTTAGGAACATTAATGATTATATCACATATCAAGTAGATCAGGATTTTAACTATATTAATTACATGCTCGGTCAAAATACTATATCGCTTTATAGTATCTTACCATATAAAACATCTGAAATTCTATGGAAGAGAATCCCAAGGAGAAATGTTTTCTATCAAAACGGTATTGCTGTTCAAAATTTAGAACAAATAGAGTTAATATATTCGGAATTCATTAAAGCTTAACATTTTTGCTTCGAATTCAAGATTTGAAAAGTACCATTGTTGAATATTGAGATCTTTGTTAAGTTCTAGATACCTGATAATATTATTAAAGTCATACGGAATTGCCTTCCCTTGGATTTTAGTATTTAGTTTCATCATATTACCAGCTTTAATGAATTTTGGTCTAATAGTTCAATAACCCTCTGTGTCTATAAAACCAAGTTAACCTCCTTGACTAGCTATTGCAAATCTATTTTTAAAACTATATGCATTTTCGAAATCTGGGTTGATTTGCCAATTTCCCATTTCGTTTATATTTTCTATTTTCGAGTTATTTTTTTCGTGTTTTACAAATACTGTTTTTCTTGCTAATGCCAAACCTTCAGAAAAAGATCTCCAAGTATTTATTCCTTCCAAATAAATGAGTTCTCCATCTTTTTTTAGAATCATTTTTTTATCTCGGAAATCGGAAACAATAGTAAAATCATCGTTTTTATCAAATGGTGATACATTTCTGTATTTGGGTTAGATGATAAACTCCTCATTACAATTTATAAACCCCTCAAAGCCAAGGTTAATCCGAACAACTGCTAATCCATTTGAAAATCGACTGGCATTATCGTATTTTGCTTTAATAACAACGTTGCCATCAACTCCAATGAATCCATATTTATCATCAATTTCATACATTGCATACCCTTCACTAAAAGCACTAATTTTATCCGCGTGGTCTACATTTACTTTAGTTTCATTACCTTCTTTGTCAATCACATAATACACACCATTCTTTGTTGCAATTGCATTGCCGTCTTCAAATTCAGTAATATTATCATAAATAGTTTTAATACCAATTTTGCCTTGTAAATCTATAAAGCCATAAAGATTGTTTGATGAAACCTCAATTAGGCTGTCGGTTACCATGGGATACCAAAAGACTAGATCATCTGGTTTTATCAAATTGTATTGATTTAGTGCAAAATATTTCCTGACTTTACTGCAGAGTAATTCGTTGCACAAAACGTCCGCATATATCCTAAGAATTAAGATGTTAATTTTGATGAATGATCAATTAAAAGCCACTAACAAATTTTTACGATACAAAAATTCGTTTATTTTTACTTCGTAATATAATAGATAAGAATTGATTAAAAAAATGACGCCATCAAACCTAGAATGTTCTTTTGTAAATAATAATCACACAACGGTTTCTGGGGTTGATTCTTCTACATCTGAATCAATACAACGAGCAATTAAAAGTCAATCCACTTTATTTGAAATGATGGAATCTATTTCCATTGGTATTCTACTCATTCACGATCATAAAATAATATACGCCAACAACATAATTGAACATCTCTTAAATATTTCATCTAAAAAACTCATTTCATCCAAATTAACAAAATATTTACTCACTCAAGGGAATGACATTTCTCAATACAATAGCTTTTACGAAAACATACGAAATTTAGGTGAAGGGAAGATAAAACTGATACTCAAAAAAAGTAATAGCCTGCCTATAAGCACAACAATAAAAGGTAAAATTTTCCTTGATAAAGAGCTATCCGATGTTTACATCTTGATGGTTCAAGACAATAGTTCGATTTTGGAATTACAAAATGATTTGAATGAAAGTGAAGATCGTTTGCAGAAAATTCTTGAAACAACTATTGAAGGGATTTTTATTCTAGAATCACCCGATTCGCTAATCTATGCAAATCAATCGGGAAGTGATTTGTTTGGATATACTCAGTTTGAAATGTCAAAACTATTACCATCCATTTTGTTTGGCTCAAAAAGAAATACCGCTATATTTAAAAAAGCCTTTGAAATGATAAGTCAAGGCTCTGATTTTAAGCGCGATACAAAAATGTTGAGTAAAAATAAAGAGGTAATTTATGTTGAGATATACGGAACTTCAATTGTATTAAAAGGAAAACTACTCTACTATTTTTCACTTCGAAATATAACGCAACGAATACTGAATCAATTGTCGTTAAGACTTAGTGAAACCAAATTTAGAACAGTAACTGAGAATATTCCCAATCTTATTGTTCGAATAAGCAGCAATCTACAAATCATTTACGCTAATCATGCGTTTCTAAACTTATATCAAATTTCAATTAATAAAATAATGAGATCTGATATTCGAAAAAATCAAATACTCCCCATTGAATTCGTTGATGAATTAAACTCAATGTGCATAAGTAAAACAAAGCAACCCCAATCAATAACAGTTGAAATACCTCAAAATGATGATCTTCGGTTTTTTGAATGGACAATTATTCCAGAGGTTAATGAATTGGGGAAAATTGGATCGTTTTTATGTGCTGGGCATGACATCACCAATCAGAAAAAAACCGAGCAAAACTTAATTATTGCTAAAGAGAAAGCCGAGGATGCCAATCGATTAAAAAGTGCTTTTTTAGCTAATATGAGTCACGAAATACGAACTCCTTTAAATGCCATTGTAGGATTTTCGAGTTTGCTCGACGACAATACCACCACTTCAGATGAAAGAGCAGGTTTTGCTCAAACAATTCGACAAAATTCAGAAAACTTATTATCCATTATAAGTAGCATTATTGATTTATCTAAACTAGATGCAGATCAGCTACTTATCCAAAATAAGGCTTTTGCTATTGACAAATTAATGACCGATTTATTTCAACAATTTAGTGCCTTAAAAAGAACTGGTCATCTATCTCCCGATGTTGCGTTTTTCCTTGATGCATCAAACCCTATCTCCACCACAATTCATTCAGATTATGTGCGAGTTCGACAAATTATTGAAAACATATTAAAGAATGCATTTAAATTTACTTTTACTGGTGAGATTCATTTGGGTTATTTCATTTCAAACAATTCTATTTTAAACATATATGTTTCCGATACTGGAATAGGTATAGAGAAGGAAAAATTTGAGGTTGTTTTTGAACCATTCCGACAACTTGATCAAACGTTTTCGAGAAATTTTGGAGGAACTGGTATGGGATTGACATTGTGCAAAAAACTAATAGAAAAACTAGGTGGCCAAATATGTCTTGTTTCAAATCCGAAAAAAGGATCCACTTTTACAATATGCTTACCGATAAAAACAAATAAATAAATAGCTTAAATTCGCTGTGTAACTGTTTAAATTTAATTTAAATGAATAGATAGGAAGAATAATGGATATAGAAGTTATTTTAGATATTTCCAGATGGTGAACATCCTATTTTCATCTTTTGATCTTCATATCTTCTCTTTCTATTATTTAAACATCTATAAAATTCAAACAGGTTCTTAATTAGTCTTTGCAAGAAAACACATCATTTCCCCTGCGCACACCCTCTAACTCCCTAAAGGGAGAATTGCCAACCCGCTGGTGTATAGCAGATTCCTCTTTAGGGGCTAGGGGTAACAATGAAGAGGTTTTTAAGATATATAGTGTTTTCTTAGTAACACTAATTAGTCTTTGCAAGAAAACTCCAAGTACTGCGTTATTCTCATTTTATAAACAGTCATTCCCAAAAGTGAACTCCTTGATTTTCACAACTTCGAAAGCCTTGTCTTTGAAGCCTTCTTGACAAAGACACCGGAAAAGTGTAGTTTTCTTGCTGACACTAATTAATACTTCTGCGGGATTCGAAAATAAAACGAACTTCCTTTTTTCTCACGATTACTAACACCAATTGTTCCTCCATGAAGCTGAACCAGCTTTTTTGTAATACTTAACCCTAAACCGGTTGAATCTTCGCCATTTGTTGGCTGGTTAGGTCTTAACCCAAATGGAGAAAAAATAGAATCGATGGCTTCTGATGGCACCCCAGGCCCTTCGTCTTCTATTATAAAATTTAAATCACGTTGCTTTTCTTCTATTTTAACTAAGATGGTTGAATTTAAAGGGCTAAACTTAATGGCATTGCTCAATAAATTAGTGATAATTTGCTCCAACTTGGGAACATCAACTAACATCGTATCATGCTTAATCGATATTTCATTTAAAACTTTAATATTTTTTCGTTGGGCTAATGGTTCCATTAACTCAATTAAATGATGCATGAAATCTTTTATGTTACAAATCGAAAATTTACAATCATAAGTTCCCGATTCAATTTTTGAAACATCCAGTAAATCATTGAGTAGGTTTAACGAAAATCGACTTCTTTCTCGAATCAACACTGCATATTTCAATAGTTTTTCACTGTTCCTAATGTCATTAAAATCCAACATTAAATCGGCAAACGAAAAAATCGAACCAATTGGATTTCTTAAGTCATGTGCGGCAATTCCAAGAAATCGACTTTTCTCATTGTTCAAACTAGCAATCTCTAATAGTTGTTGTTGAATTATTTTCTTTTCTTTAATTAATTGCCGATGAAGATTAGTATTTTTTTGATTTTCAAACAATACTTTCTGAAGCACATCATCGGTATTTTGATCATCCTTAGTTAAAACAATTACAATTTGGCTCTCGAAATAGAGTGCTTTACACGAATAGGAGTGATTAAAAGTATCAAGATTGCCTATGGTGGCGTAGCCTGAGAAAAAAACACCTTCTTTTTTCTCCTTTAATAATTGATCCATTGTAGGATTAATCCACTCATTTGAACGTAAAGCCTTATTGTAGTGATCGTTAGCATAAACAATAGTCCCAATATCATTAACTATTGCACAAGCCACTATTGGACTATCATTAAACAACAATTTTAATATTTCTAACATCTATAGTTTATGATGATCAGGTAGATAGTCTTTTAGTTGAGCTTCAGATAATATCGAAAAATGAGGTATATTTATTTGCATCCATTGATATATAAACCGGATTTTAATAAAACTGGATGGTGTTAATTCCTCTTCCAAAACAACTAACCAACCATTTAGTTGTGCAGCCCAATATGTTTGTTTAAAACCTCGAGATTGATAGGCTCTAAAAACCCATAAAATGGTGTCAACTAGTATTTCGGGATTCAAATTTTCAATAACACTTTGTATAAACCGACAATGATTGGCATGGTTATCAAGCATTAAATCAAGGTTTTGCTCACCAACTAAGTCCAAAATATCTTTTCGATTTAACATTCGCTTATTCTGTTTTTCGAGTATCATTGCAAGCTTCTCGGAATACTCTTTAATTAGCGAAGGATCTGGCGAATAAATTCTGCTTGCAGATTCAACAAGTTGTTCGTATTTCATAATTCTTGAATTATAAATTCATTAAGTTCGTATAAGTCGCTCATTACCAATACATTCTTGTTGTTTTTAAATAAATTCGTTCCTACGTGCAAAAATGCTTGCCCCCCAACAACAATTAATAGATCAGGAAACTCAAACGAAAACCGCTGAATGGTTTTCAACAGGCTGGACATATTCATATATACACTTACCGACAATGCAATTAGGTTGGGCTGATGCTTTTGGGCATATTTAATTAATTCATTCAAGGGTAAATCCACTCCTAGGAATGTTGCATTCCAACCAGCCATTTCAAATACATCGGCTACCATTTTGGCTCCAACTTGATGATGCTCTCCTTCGATTCCGCAGACCAATACGGACTTTGACGAACGGGTACTACTTATTATTTGCTCGACAAATTGATTTAATATGGATTCACTAATTGCAGTTGCTAAATGCTCGTCGGCTACTGTAATTCGATTGTATTCCCACAATTCACCAACTTTGTATAATGATGGTTTAATTAATTGTTCATATAAATCGATAATAGAACCTGATTTGGAAAAAAACGATTCCGCCATTTCTAGGCATTCTTTTCTATTCCCAACCAATAAGCTACTTGTAAACCTTTCTATCTCACTATCGTTATTCATTGTTAATCAAAAATTAACTAATAGTTATTAATGATCGAATAGAAGTAATCCTTAAAATTAGTCTAAAAATTCCATGCCAATTAAGGCAATATCGTCAAATACGGCACCCACATTAGCAAATTCATCTATTTTTTCTTTAATCTCAACCAAATCTTCCTCAATGGATCGATTGGTGAAAATCATCCGTTCTAATTCTAGAATATTGTTTTCAATTTGATCGTTTTTTTCAAGTTCAACCAATCCATCTGTAAATGCAAGAAGTTTTGATTTTTTTGAGATAACAACAGAGCCAGATTCGATATGAGGTATAAAATCGAGCATCCCTAAACCAATACATCCTTTATCGAGATTAATCAATTGATGCTTTTTACCATCTAAAAGTAACGGAGGCAAGTGCCCTGCGTTAACATAGGTGAGTCGTCGTGTTAAAGTATTATAACGCCCGATGAATAATGTAATAAATTTTTCGTTGTTTGCACTTTGATTAACTCGTTGATTCAGCTTATGGATGAGTTTAGTTAAGTTAACCGTAGAAGTAAACAACGACCGAATAATAGCCTGGAAATTAGACATTAACATAGCAGCCCCAACTCCTTTACCCGATACATCGGCAATACAAAAGCCAATTTTTGTTCGTGAGAGACGCATAATATCGTAGTAATCACCACCAATACCGTAGTGAGGCTTATAATAAGTTACAATATTTAAGTTGCGAACCTGCGGTAGATCGGCTAAACCAGGAATTAATTGATTTTGAATTTTCGAAGCTAATTGTATCTCTCGTTTTAATGCTTCTTGCTCAAGCAATGCCTCTTGCATCCGCTTATTCTCAATAAAAACAATGATAAGATTAGCAATTATTTGAATTAGTTTTAAGTGCTTAATAGTTGGACTAATCCCTTGCTGTTCTTCATCGATATCGCCAATAAGTACATATCCTATTTCTTTAAATCGATGAAACAATGGAATTACTGCATCGAACCCCTTTAATTGAGGTGGATGCGACATCGTAATACTCTCAATTGATTTATAAATAAGAAGATCCCTCTCAACACCAATCAAAGCCGCTTCGTCGTCAGTAACACCTGAGATTAAAATGTTTTTCCAAACATCATCGGTTAATGTGTAAACAAGAATTTTCCCAACTTCAAGTTCTTCACGCAATAAAATCTCAAATTCACTAAGCAAATTCTCAATTGAATGATCTTGATTGATAGTTTGAGCAATATCAAGCAAAATATTCAATCGGTCTTTATAAAGATGTAATCTATTTTTCCGAATTTGAGTAACCATTCTTTTCTATAACAATGCTGATTAATTTTGTCTACTAAAAATATTAAATTTTTATGAAGATGTCAGATAAAATCAACCTAATTATTGTTTCAAGAAGTAATATTTCAATTTAATTTGTTCTTAATAGCATTTTTGGGGAGAAACCGGACAAAAAAAATCCCCTTTCGGGGATTTTAGTGATTTATTCTTTAACACGTTCGACATACGATCGATCGCGAGTATCGACTTTTATTTTATCTCCAATATTAACAAATAGTGGAACCATGATGGTAGCACCGGTTTCGATACTAGCAGATTTTAATGAGCTTGATGATGATGTATCGCCCCTTAAACCTGGTTCGGTATAAGTGATTTCGAAATTAATAAAGGATGGCAAGTTAACCAATAAAGGTGTTTCAGTATCGGCATGATAAACAACTTCAACCTCTTGTCCTTCTTTTAAGAAATCAAAATTATCAATCATATCTTGTGATAACGGATATTGCTCAAAAGTTTCCATGTTCATAAAATGAAATCCTTGATCATCTTTATATAAAAACTGATGAGGCCTGCGTTCTACACGAGCTTCATTAACTTTTACACCTGAATTAAAAGTGTTATCAATAACCTTACCGGTTGTTACATTCTTAAGCTTAGTTCGTACAAAAGCGGGCCCTTTGCCAGGCTTAACGTGCTGAAATTGAACAATGAAAAACAATTGATCATTATACTCAATACACATTCCGTTTCTGAAATCTGAGGTTGTTGCCATTCTAAATTATTTCAATATTAACTTTAAATTATGGGTTCAAAAATAGTTTAAAATTATGAATTAGACCACAAAAAAGATATAGATACGCTTAATTGTTAATTTCTTATACTGCTAAATGGGTTAACCAAATTTTTAAAAGAGGCTAATTCACATGTAAATGATCCAACTTTTAAATCAAATCGTATTTTTATTGGAATTCGATTTCCATCGCGCGAAATCCATATTTCCATATCATCATCAGATGCAAAAGAACGACCAACCTCGGTAACAGGTGAAAATTTATAACATTCTATTCGACCAAATTTGGTTTTTATATTATCAATTCCTTTATACCTAAAACGTAATGGAAACAATTCGTTCGAGAAATAAGTCATTATTTCAATAATTTCATCTTTCTTAAGATCATCGTTAAATTTAAAATTACGAGCAAAATAAAAAGCCGAGAGTATGTCCTGAATGCGAGAAGGAACTTTCTGAACACCAGTTTTCTGACTCACAACATACGATGAATCGTGATTGTAAATTACCTCATCATAATAAGTATATCGTCCTTCGCGAATGCTACGAACTGATTTTTTTGGAAGATAATCAACCGGATTGATAAAACTCTCATATCGGTCGCGTACTTTAAATAATGCGTCGGACAATCCAGTGGTCTCGCCTCGTGCAATAACCTGATGCAGGTGTTTACCATCCATCAAAGTATCTTTCACCTCCATAACACCTTGTCCAGCAGTAATAAAACCATAGCTCAAGGAATATTGTAAATACTCACCTGGAGCGTACGATTTTGTCTGCGATTTTGGATTTATCATTGACAAGGTGAAAAAACCAATAACTAATAAACCAAAGATAAATGAGTAAGACGATATGCCAAACTTTTTATTTTTTAAGTATTTATTTGCAATCATTATTTCTAATATTTAAGTTAACATCCTAGAGTTTAACCTATTTGAAAGGTTTATCAATAGCAAATACCTAATCACTAACTACAGTCGTTACAATTATAGTACCATTATGTAAACATAGGTAATCATTTAAATTCATTATTCGTGATGAAGTTTTATTTTATTTTTAGGAATGGTTGCCATAAACTCTTTTAAATAAAATGGTTCCATATAAGCTACATTAACAAATTGATTGGCATTGAATTTATTTTGAGCTAAACGACACATGTCTTTCGCTAGCGGGTAATCATGATCAATCCATCGTGCATTGGGATGATTAATGACTGATTTGCACTTTTCAGCACCATAACCAAAAAAGCAGATAACATTTTGATCCAAAATATCACTGAACGAGCTGGCATCAACCACCTCAGGCCAAACTGCTTTAACACTATTTAGTTCGAAATTATAAACAGAAGCATATACTTCCATTCGGCGAGCATCCATTAGTGGACACAATAACGCTTTTTTATTTAGCTCAACCATTTTTGCAATGGGACTACTTAGTATTCGTAAGGATTGAATGGCGATTAATGGCTTATCTATAGCATAACAAATACCTTTTGCTGTAGATGCACCAATACGCAAACCAGTATATGAACCAGGGCCTTCACTTACAGCAATTGCATCTATTTGCGAAAGAATAAATTGGCCAGAATCCTTAAACAATTGATTAATCAATAACGTTAGGTGCGTTGCATGACTATTTCCATCGTGATTTTCAAGTGAATGAATGCATTCTCCATTTAAGGCTAACGCAACGGAACATACAGTTGTTGATGTCTCAATGCAAAGAATTAATGCCATTTTTATTTACAAAACTAATGAAATCCAATGGTTATATTCTCTATGCAAAAGGATTTTAATTATCTAATCAAAAGTTAAACTAATTGACTGTTTAAATTTATTTTGAACAGTCAATTAGAGAAGAAGATTCGAGAAATTAGGCTCTGGAAAAGTGAAGATCTAATTGTACACCTGTCCTCCAGTAGTGCTCATTCCCTGAACAACAATGCTACCCTTGCCCATTTTAAGTTTTTTCTTTTTCGAGGTTCCTCTTGCTTGAATATAGGCTGAGGTTGATTGCAAATCGAAAGTTAGTAGATCCGTGCTATTCTCTATTTGCATTTTAATTTTTCCTTCGGTGGTTTTGAATAAAGAAGATCCTGTTAATTCAATTCGTCCTCCAACCTGATCGCCAATAGTTGATTGAAGATTTGCAATGCCTGTAGTTTTATATAATTTTATTCCGCCGGCAAAGGTGACCACTTCTATATTTCCATTTGAATCGGATATTTTAATATTTCCATTCACCGCTTTCGAATGAATATTCCCCTGAACACGTTGAATAGTTTGATTAGCAACTGTTGATTCGGTTTTTACACCTCCGGCAATATCTGAAATTGTGATATCCCCTTCTGTTGATTCACAATTAACTTTTCCGACATGCTTATCAATAAATTGCGCACCACTTTTAGTTTTAACCTGCAAATCGCCTGCGACATTTGATGAGCGTATTACACCACTTGCACTTTCAACTGATACTGTTCCATTGATGGTTGTGAGATCAACATTTCCCGAACGTGTAGAAATATTAAGTGTTGTTTGATTTAAATCACTTGCATGTACGAGACCTGATGTAGTTTTAATATTGACTACAACGTTTTTGGGTACTTCCAAAACTAACTCGCCATGGTGCGATTGCCATCCCGACGCAGGTGTTTTAAGAGATAAAGTTGCTGGGTTGGAATTCGAAAGAACAAACTTATATTCTTCCGACAGTTTATCGGACATTAACGTTCCTTTAATACTAAATGAATTGGTTGTAGATTGAGTAATATCAATCTTACAAAATTGAATATCCAGATCAAGTACTTGAATATTTGACAACAATGTGTCGATAGAAGCTACTTTTGAAACAACTGTTTGTGAGTTAACAGATATAAAACTAAATGATAATAATAAAAGAACAATGCAGTAAATGTTTTTCAGTCTCATAATTAATTGGATTAAAATTGGTTCAATTTACGAACAATGACTTTAAAAAGTTTCAAGATTCTATCTTCAATACAAATGAATTCACCTATTAATAATGGAAATACCTCAAACAAACGTTCATAAATTCATCATTAATTCTTATATTTTGGATACAAATTTCAATGGCGATTAAATGGGAAGGAAATCATCACAAAATCTTATCGATTCAAAAGATATTCAAGAAAAGGAAATTCATCAATTACTCCTTAATAATTCGTTTAACTGGGAGATGTTTGTTGAACCATCTGGCCAAATAGCATTTTTAAACGATACTGTTGAATCGATCACAGGCTATAAAAAAGAAAAGTGGGAAACCAACATAAATTTCATTAATTCAATTGCATTCGAAGATGACAAGAATGCCGTATTTAAGCATTTTTCTAAACCCCATTATAAGGATGAAGAACAAGGCGAATTAGTTTTTAGAATTCATCATAAAAATGGCTCTATCAAATGGATTCATCACAAATGCAAAAAACTTTTTGATGACAACAATCACTTTTTAGGCTATTACAGCTCAAATGTCGATGTCACTCATTTTAAAAGCACAAACTCCGAAAAGTCAATTATCCAACCCACACTCTCACATATTGATGGAAGTAACTATTTAATGACCGCTTTAATAAACCTTAATGGAGATATTGTAAGAGTTAGTCACTTATTTTGTGAAAAACTGGGATGTAATTTTGATGACATTATTAATCAGCCTATCAATAATTACATCCCCCAGCACTATCAATCAACATTTAAATCTGCATTAAGCACTGCCAAACATTTCGATCATTCATCAGCCGTAATATCTTTTAAAACTATAAACGACGATCTCATTTTAACAGACACGATTATCCATAAATCAGAGATGAACGGCAATGAACTTTTTTTCTTAACCATCAACGACATATCACAAATAGGGTACTCAGAAGGAAAGTTCAACACCTTATTTAATGCCAACCCAGCTCCAATGTACTTAACTTCAGCTGATTCCGAAAAAGTAATTGACGCAAACCAATCGTTTGAGTTGTACACGGGGTTTTTAAAGGAAGAGATAGTTGGCAAATCGACTGTAGATTTTGGTTTGTTCGAATCCTTAAATACACGAAACGCGGGGATGGAAATCCTGAAAAAAGAGGGCAAACTTATTGGTTATGAGGTTACAATAAAAACGAAAATGGGGAAACCCAAATTTTGTTCCTTTGCATCAGTTAAAATAAGGGTACATAACGACGAAAACATATTAACCATAATAACTGATTTAACCGAAAGAAAAAAAGCATTAAAATTATTGCAGCAAAACGAGCAAAAATTTCGATCGCTTTTTAACAGAGCAACTGATGGTATTATCATTCATACTCTTGAGGGTATAATATTTGATGTTAACGACACGATTTGCAATTGGTTAAACTACACTCCTCAAGAATTAATTAACCAAAACTTCAACCAGTTTATAAAAGATGGCGAACTAAAAAAATCTCCTGAAAACATTGCTCAACTTGACAAGGACGAAGAATTAGTAATGGAATTATGTTTTATTACTAAATCCAAAAAAGAACTTATGGTGGAGATGCATTGTAAAAATATTCTATTCAATAACCAAACACTCATATTAAGCACGCTTCACGACATTACCAATCGCATTAAAAACGAACAACAACTTCGATTACTATTGGCCGCAGTTCAACAGAGTCCGAGTAGTATTATTTTAACAGATAAAAAAGGCGATATCATGTTCGCCAATAACCATTTTTGTTTACTAACTGGGTATCCAATTGAAGAGCTAATGGGTCAAAACCCTCGTATTTTAAAAAGTAATCTCACACCTAAAAGCACTTATACTGAACTTTGGGAAACACTCTTAATGGGAAATACTTGGAGGGGTGAATTTATTAATAAGAAAAAGAATGGGGAATTGTATTACGAGGATTCAATTATTTCTCCATTACATAACTCAAAAGGTGAAATAACCCATTTAATTGCCATTAAAA
>JBBQUP010000091.1:0-13396 GCA_038212305.1 Bacteroidales bacterium | reverse complement strand
TAGTTGTCCCGCAAGGATTCGAACCCTGACTTAAAGAACCAAAATCTTCTGTGCTACCATTACACAACGGGACAATCCTATTTGCCTTTCTTTAAAAGCGATGCAAAAATAAGGATTATTTCATTTTAAGCAATAGCTTTTCAGAGATTTTTATTTTTTTCGCATTTGAGCTTCGAAGATGATTTTCTTACCAATTGGAAATGTGAATCTTGACTATAAATAGTTCATTAAAATAAACGGAATTAATTTGTGCTAATTATAGATTTAGGGCGCAATAATCAATTCTCCTTCAATAATTTTGTGATTAAATCTGTCATTTTGTTCCCATTCCATTTGGCGGCACCAGTTTTTTTAATCACTACACGTTGCTTTTTACTTAACAGAAATGTGGCTGGAATGCTTTTAGTACGAAATTCATTTGGCTCAGAACCTCCTACTGTGTGGTATATTGGCAAAGTGTAGCCTTTGCGAGCTAAAAACCCATTAATCACATTCGCTGGTTCGGAGCTTACCATTAAAAAAACTACCTTATCACCAAACTTATCGTACAATTGTTGTATCGATGGCATCTCGGCAATACACGGAGGACACCAAGTAGCCCAAAAGTTGATGAAAACAACTTTCCCTTCTAAATCGCTCATTAAAACTTGATTCCCATTCATATCTTCTAATTGCCATTGCGATGATGCGAGGGAAACATAGCTAACATCCTTTTGCTCTCGTGGTTGAAAGAGTGTATATCGAATAACCGTTGATGTTAATGTTTTTCGTGAAGATGGAAATAACATAGCGACTACTAATGCTAATAGTACAAAATCCAGAACAATCGCTAAAAGAGATTTTCTCCCTTTATAACGTCTCCATCGCTCTACTAACCAGTTCTTTTTTTCCATATGAACAAATTAATTATTTTCCTTGAAACAAAATTAGGCCATAAAATGTTCTTTTAATCCGCATGCCGCATGGAATTGATACTTGAACAAACCAATACTTTTTTAATTCGGGATCTTTATTATAAAACTGATCCAAATCAATGTTTAATTTATGACTGGTATGACTCGTTAGTGTGAGCGGAAAGGCTAAGTCGTTGTGATTAACTTTTATACGGTAACTCTTTTTCTTGCCTGGCTTAAAAAAATGTATCACAGGCGAATCGAATGTTTGACTCTCACGTTTGGTATTCATGATAAAAAGTTGCAATACGCGCTTACCAGTTTGTTTCTGGCGAAGAATGCTCATACGCACTAAAACCATCCCTGGAATTAGCTTTTCGACCCAACCCCGTCGATGTGCCAAAAAGAAAACAATTGCCAATGCCGAAATTAGTATAAATGGCATCCATCCACTCCAATTCCCTCCATCATGCTCTGCTGGCAAATACTCTTTTACATTCTCAACCACCTTTTCAGGAATTACCTGTATCGGCTTACGCGATTGCAGTTGACACCATTGTAAAACAATAACTATTAATAAAAACCCAAAAACTAAATAACGATAAGGTTTTGCTCGCTCCCACAATTGAATTAAATTCTTCATCCCAGTATTAAAATATAGTAATTGGTACTAAACCGTTAAAATTAATGTAATATTCGCCATTTAAAATTGGCATTGCCATTTCTGAATCACTTTCTCCATTTGCATTGGCTATTCCCACCGAAGCAAAATAGGAAAGAGCTTGTTTTTCGATGGCTAAATTTTGAACTTTCACCGCCACATTGGGTGATAAAACTCCCATTTTGGGATAAACCGCTGTTTTTACTACCACCAGAACAAATCTATTTTCTTTTTTTGCTAGTATTTGCGGATCAATATCTATCTCTTTTCTAACTTGAAGAACATCATAACCATTATCAATTAAATGAGAGTAAACCACTTTTATTCCCATAAAATGAATATCCTCAACACTCATTACCCTCATACCAATGTTTCTATTATTTTGTTATAATCTGTTAGAATTTTATAGAAGTCTTGATTATAGAAAGAGAAGATAAGAAGATCAAAAGATGAAAATAGGATTTCACCATCTGGAAATATCTATAATATCTTCTATATCTTTCTAATACCTATTTTTTCATTTAAAATTAAACAGTTGCTTAAAAGTTAAATATATATATTTCGAACTAATGAACTTTTAACTCTCTATTAAGTTTTCTACAAATGTATTCTATCAATTCGAAAATGGTAACTATTTTTGCAAAATGATTTACATTGTTGTTCTTATTCTTGTTGCTGTGATAGCAGCTTTAGTGGTTACTCATTTTAGCCACTCATCTGATTCGGTTGTTGCTCCAGACCTGCCCAACGATTGTTGTGGGGCTCATGAGGTATGCGAAAGCGATTCGCTATTGAGCTCTAGTGCTCAAATTGTTTATTATTGCGACGAAGAACTAGATAGTTTTAAACAAAGATCGGCCAGTGATTATAATTCAAAAGAAATTGAGGAATTCAGAGAAGTACTCTATACATTAAACGAAAACGAAGTAAGTGGGTGGTTAAAAAGCCTGCAGATTAGACATATTGAATTGCCTGTAGATCTGAGGGATGAAGCGTTATTAATTGTGCAAGAGCGCAGGTTTAAGGCATAATTCAATCGCTCATGGAACAGGATCATAACCATGACCGCCCCAAGGGTGACAGCTTAATATGCGCTTTAGTCCAAGCCAAAACCCTTTAATAGGTCCATGCTTTTTTAAAGCTTCAATGGCATAAGTTGAGCAAGTAGGTGTATAACGACATGACTGGCCTAGCATAGGAGAAATAGCCATTTGGTATATCTTGACTGGCACAATTAATAAGAATATTAAAAGCTGCTTTAATGATCTAAAAATAAACATGTTCTGTTTTTTATAATTCTACCAAACTCGATTTAGATAGAACTGGAAGAATCTTTTTCTACACCTAAATCCATAATCTGTCCACGTAATTTGTCCAACATCTTTATCATTCCTTTTTCTATTTCGTGATATTCCATTAATTCCGATGGGAGATAGTTAATTGAAAACACAATTGGTAATTTAAGCTCTTTTGCAAAATCAATCAATGGTTGTTTGTTTAACCGATATGCTTCCTTTGTCCGGCGTCGAATATAGGCGCGTTTATTAGCTCTTTTAAACTTTTTTTTTGATACGGTTATTAAAACTCTGGGCGATATAGTAGTATCTTCAGTGCCATTGTCAATTAACCAAATAATTCGAAAAGGATATTTCACAAATGCATGTCCTTGTTCATACAATTTTTGTATCAATTTCTGACTACTTAACCGTTCATGCTTAGGAAACGAGAAGGACATACTTTACAGGTCTAAAAAAAAACCTCCCAGCCACAAGGCATGGAAGGTTGTTTTGATATTATTAAAAGCTTACTTTAAGCCTTTATTGAATTTTTTAATAAACAATTCCAATGCCATTGTCATACTCGGAGCCTGAGGCATAGGAGCTTGAATATCTAACCTTAAGCCAGCATCTACAACCGCTTGAGCAGTGGCAGGCCCGAAAGAGGCAATCTTAATTTCGTTTTGCTTAAAATCAGGAAAATTCTGCATTAATGATACAATTCCTGATGGACTAAAAAAAACTAAGATATCGTAATCAATCTCTTTAATATCGCTCAAATCGCTACTCACAGTACGGTAAAGAATTGCCAACGAATACTTCAACTTATTTTTTTCAAGCAAACATGGTATTTCTTGTTTGTGAATATCCGAAAGCGGAACAAAAAAACTCTCTTCTTTGTGCTTTTTTAAAACTTCAATTAAATCCGTAAATTTTCCTGTTGAATGGAATATTTTACGTTTCCGATACACAATGTATTTTTGCAAATAGTGAGCAGTTGCTTCCGAAATACAAAAATATTTCATGTTATCAGGCACAGTTATACGCATGTCTTCACAAACTCTGAAAAAATGATCGATAGCTGTTCGGCTCGTAAATACCACGGCAGTGTGGTCGAGGATGGCAATTTTTTGGGTTCGAAAATCTTTGGTAAGCACACCTTCTACCTGAATAAATGGCCTAAAGTCAATTTTAATGTTATTGCTCTCCGCCAAATCGTAGTATGGATCTTTTGCAGTAATAGGTTTAGGTTGCGAAACCAGAATTTTTTTAATCTTCAATTTGTTACAATTTAAGTTCGACAAAACCTTAAGCCATTTAAGTAATTTCCCTAAGAAAAAATTACCTTAGCGATTAATGCCAATGGTAATATTTCCAGAGTGCAAAGATACAAAAAGAGATAAAATATTGAAATAGGTTGCTGTAAAATAATTTTAGCCCCCCACATCATCTGTCCTACATACATGAAAACTAGCAATATCCCCACACACAGAATTAATACATCTGTCATTCCCGATGAAACAAATGGAATAGTTACTATAAAAGGAATGATTACGACCCCAAAAACTTTGTTTAAAACATTAACTTGAAATAAAAACTCGGATGTTTTTTCGCGATTATTAAAAATATATCCAATGATCCAATAGGCTAAGTTTTTTAATAAAAAAATGGCAAATACAACAAGCCATATTAAACTCAAAAACCCAAATCCACTGTTAGTCAGTAATTTAACTTCGTAATGTAAAAAACTCTCGTAAATAAAAACCCCTGTATTAATAATAAATAAAACCGACAATAATAAGGATGGCGTTAAGTTTTGTGCATTGACTGTTTTAAATAAATTCCCGGCAGTATATCTGTTAATGGTCGATTTTAATAGGGTAAAAATATATTTTCGAAATGAGGTTCTTAAATATCCAATGATGGCCACAATAGCAATAAGCATTGGAACTAGCCACATCCACTGATTATATAATGGTTGAGTTACTATTGGGTTTTGAAGCAACTCTTTATGCAGTAGCTTTATAGTGGTTGATTGATTGTCGACTTTATACTTTAAGTTAAGGGAGTCGCTTAAAACCAATGAGTCAGTAATGGTGTAAAATTCATTACTACTAATGGTTTCCGAATTTTTAATAGGATGCAAAATGCGGGTTAACACATTATCTTCAAAAACAGAAACATTGGGCGAATAAATCTCAATGAGTCCTATTCGAATCGAATCCGCATAATTAAGCTTACCCGAAATGTCTTTGGCATTTATTTTTAAAGAACGAACAGCCGAAGTCCCTATCAACAATTTAGGTTTTACAACCTGAGAATCGCGCAGAGCTGGCTTTACATTTGTAGGATGCGAAGATGAAACGGCTAATGAATCGGGCTGCATGCGCTTAAAAATTCATGTTGTTAAGTCGCAAAAGTAACGAAATAGGATGGTTTCAACAATAGTGGTCACAATTTATGATTTGACTATCTGGATTTTATCAATTGAGGCAATGGTTAAAAAAACAAACAATTTAATCAGCTTCTAAATCTGCTACTCTTTATTTAAACATTGTATGCGGCGTTGAATTCGATTACCTGCTTCATCCATCACGGTTATGGTGTGCCAACCCGGCGTAAACAAAACGTTCATTTGATGAAATTGATTGGTCTCGCCAATATAGCTTTCATCAACCGACCAAAAAAGAGTGGCATTTGCTTGTCGATGAGCTACTTTCAAAACAACCTGCTCCGTTTCCCCATTAAAATTCGTTGGCAGATATAAGGCTGATCCTGCTCTGGGATAGATAAATTCCATTGGCATTAATTCATCGCTTTGGCAATTGGGATGCATTGGCGGTAGCGATTGGTAATAAGGATTTCGATTTTTATAATACCACTCCATTAAAGGCGGCAATACAAACCAACTTTTAGCAACCATCTGAGTTTGATTATAGCAACTTGCATTCACTCGATACGACAAGGTTTTATCTAAAAATACTCTTTGATGATATTTGCAAACAGGCTGATTGCCAATGGATATAGGAACCAAAACAGAATCTTTATCAGGACAATTAGACAATGCCAACATTCCTGATTGATGACATATTGCCGCATCAACCAAATCGTCAAACGGTTCTTGAAACCAACTGGTTTTTGGAAGTAACCCAAACACATCAAAGAGTATTGGCCCTGCGGTTGAACCGCCTACAATTCCAGGCCGACCTTCGCCGGTGGCATTTCCAACCCAAACGCCAATGGTATATTCGGGTGTAACTCCAATTGCCCATGCATCGCGATAGCCAAAGCTAGTCCCTGTCTTCCAAGCTATTCGCCGATGGTTCGAAAACATTTCCCAACCAGCCTGTTCATCGGGTCGATTAACCTGTGTTAATGCTTGAAAAGTATTCCAAATGGCTCCAGCCGAAATTTTTTCCACGGTGGATGAATGTTCGCCTTTATCCTTTTTCTCAAACTCAATTAAAACGGGTTGACGCCAATCCTCACCTGAGTATTTGCCTTCCTGACCATACCTACTTAAAACTCGAGCCATTGAAGCGTAAGCTGAGGTTAAATCCCATAAATTGGTTTCAGCGCCGCCTAAAATCAACGATAATCCATAATGATCTGATGAATAGGGCAATGTAGACAATCCCAAGCTTTTTAAAAACTGTAGAAAATGATCCACACCATAATCATCCAATAATCGAACGGCTGGAATATTTAAAGATCGAGCTAAAGCATCGCTGGCTTTTACTGCGCCATCAAAAGTGCGTTGATAATTCTGAGGCGCAAAATCGGTGTAATAAGTTGGAATATCGGCTAAAAGCGATTGAGGCAAAATCAACCCTTGGTGCATTGCCGATGCGTACAAAAAAGGTTTTAAGATACTTCCACTGCTTCGTGGCGATCGAATCACATCCACATCATTGCCATTATCAGATCCATTTTTCCCCTTTGAATTTCCTATGTAAGCGATTACCCTATTGTCTTTATTGCTAATAACCAAAACCCCTATGTTATGAATTTGACTCGAAGCTAATTGATTGGCATGTCGATTAACCAATGCATCAACCTGTTTTTGAAAATCCCCATCAATGGTTGTTTTGTAGCGCTTGCCCTTTGCTAGTTTTCGACAATACATTAAAACATGCATCGCATTATCAGGCAGCAGTTCTGGCGAATCAACAACAGGTTCTTCTAATGCAAGCAGATACTCAATTTCATCGATTACATTTTTTTGATACAATTTGGATAATAGTCGATCACGTTTATTTTTAAGCGCGGTGCGATTCCTTCCGGGATGTATTAACCCGGGAGAATTTGGTAATACAGCCAAAGTTGCACTCTCGGCCCACGATAATTGATAGGATGGTCGAGAAAAATAACGCCACGATGCCGTTTCAAGTCCAACTACATTGCCCCCAAACGGAGCATGTGATGCATACAAATTCAAGATGTCCGACTTTGAGTACTTACATTCAACCCTTAATGCCATTATCATTTCAAACAGCTTGTTTAAAATCGTTCGATCTTTAGGCGATGCCAAACGCACAACCTGCATAGTAATTGTACTACCTCCACTTTTTATCGAACCCGCTTTTATGTTTTGAAAAAAGGCTCGCGCAAACGACAATACATTAACTCCCGGGTGATAATAAAAATGCACATCTTCGAAGCACAATAATGCTTTCTCGTACTTTATAGGAATTGAATCGCCAGCAGGAAACCGCCATTGGCCATCATCAGCAATTAAAGCCCCAAGCAATTCATCTTTTTCTCCAGTTATTAAAGTGCTGTAGGAAACTTGAAAAAGTGGTTGAGTAAGCAAAAAGTAAAACCCTACCAGAAGTACAATTATTATATAACGAAGAACTTTTAGTCGGGCAACTTTATTGGTCATAGTAGTTTTATTGGTCAAAAATAAAACAATAAAGTATTTCATCTCTATTTATTGATAAAATTACAGCTATAGACCCCAATCTTTTATCACTAAAAAATTATTAGAAAAATTAAGTCCTACATTCCCTCCAAAACATCATTTATTTAAGAGGTAATTGTTTTAAAGACTGTTTTTTTTTAAAATTGACATATGCATATTCCAATACACATTTTGAATGATGGAACTGATGCATGGATATTTATATATTATTGCTTAATTTCACGCTCTTAAACAGGCATTAGATTAATACGAATAGATGAATAGATCACAAGTAATTCCAAAACAATTGTGTAACAATCATATTTATGGTTGCATTGTTATTGAAAAATTGTGTATCGCTAATAAAATGAAACCTCATGAAGCAATTAGTTAAAAACGCATTACCCTATTTGGGAGTTATTATCCTCTTTATCGTTTTAAGTTTCGCTTATTTTAGTCCGGTCATTCAAGGCGATGAATTGCCTCAGATGGATAATATTCATGCCGTTGGAATGGCACAGGAATTAGTGAAAAACGAAGCTGCAACAGGTGAAAAATCAATGTGGACCAACTCCATGTTTGGTGGAATGCCAGCTTATCAAGTAAAAGGCGATAGTTCTGCTAACCTATTCCGACAAATTAATGTTATCAGTCGCTTGGGATTACCGTTTACCACTGTTGCGATCCTATTTTTATACATGATTGGCTTTTTTGTGCTATTAATTAGTTTAAAAGTTGATAAATGGTTGAGTATTGCGGGCGCCATTGCATTTGCATTTGGATCTTATAATATCATTATTATTATTGCTGGTCACATAACTAAAGCGTATGCCATTGGCATGATGGCTCCTGTACTTGCAGCAATTCTATTTGCTTTTAATCGAAATCGAATTTGGGGAGGTATTTTAACAGCCATAGCCTTAGGGATGGAAATTGCTTATAACCATGTTCAAATAACCTACTATTTAGCTCTATTAATTGCAGTATTAATTATTGCAAAGTTCATTGATGCCTATAAACAAAAAGCCATTCGTGAATTTGCAAAAACAGCCGGGGTATTAGTAATAGCAGTTGTTTTAGCTCTGCTACCCAATCTCATGAATTTATTAACCACACAGGAGTATGGCGCATTAACGATCAGGGGAAAATCTGAATTAACAAATAATTCAGCTGTTAAACAAGGTTCGGGATTAGACAAGGATTATGCTTTTGCATGGAGCTATGGACTAAAGGAAACCTGGACGATTTTAATTCCCAATGTGGTGGGTGGCGAATCGAAAAGCATTGGCGAAAGTCCTGAGTTACTTTCAAATAGCGATTCTCAACTCAAAGAACCCTTATCACAACAAAGTCAATATTGGGGTGGTCGCGTATTCACCTCCGGACCGGTGTATTTTGGAGCTATTATTTGCTTTTTATTTATGCTAGGTGCTTTTATTTACAAAGGACCTGAGCGATGGTGGTTAATTGCTGGCACAATATTATCGCTGTTTTTAGCATGGGGAGAGAATTTTAGTTTTTTCAACGATTTTATGTTCTATCATTTCCCCTTATATAATAAGTTCCGAACCGTTGAAATGGCTTTAGTAATTGCGGGTTTAACCATGCCATTGCTCGCTTTTTTAGGTCTGCGCGAGATATGGGAAAAGCCCGAAGTAATTAAACAAAATAGCCTTGGCTTAATTGTGTCATTTGCACTTACTGGTGGGATTGCACTTGCGTTTTATCTTACTCCCGAAACCTTCTTTAATTTCATCAGCCTCCAGGAGATGAAAGGGTTAGCACAGCAAAAACTTCAGTCGCCTCAAATGGCCGATACAATCGACCTGTTTATTATAAACTTAAAACAAATTCGCGCATCCCTCTTAAAATCCGATGCGCTTCGGAGTTTTTTCTTTATTGTTTTAGCATCGGGATCGCTCTGGCTCTATTCTACAAAAAAAATATCATCAACAATTTTAGCAGCAGGTTTAACGTTACTAATTATTATTGATTTGTGGAGTGTGGACCGCCGGTATTTAAGCAACGATGATTTTGTATCGCCCTCGCAAGCGAATAGTTTTGTGGCATCGGTTGCCGATAAAGCTATTTTGGCCGATAAAGGATTAAACAATCGTGTTTTTGCTATCTACCGCAATCCTTTTAACGAAGTAAACACCTCGTACTTTCACCAATCCATTGGAGGTTATCATGGAGCCAAGCTTCGCCGATATCAGGATGTAATCGATTCGAACTTAACCAACAATTATCAACAATTGGTTGCTCAACTTCAAAAAGGCAGCATTTCAGGGGTTGATTCTATCCTTTCGATTTCGCCAGCTTTAAATATGCTAAATGCAAAATATGTGATTTACAATCCGGGACAAAATCCAATAGTAAATCATTATGCATTAGGCAATTGCTGGCTGGTGAACTCCATTAATTGGGTGGAAAATGCCAATGATGAACTAGCATCTATCGAAAAAACCAATTTGCGTCAAACAGCGAATGTCGATGAGCAGTTTAAAAATATTATTCATCTGCCAAATACTGATGTGTCAGGTGAAATTTCGTTGGTGAGCTATAAGCCTAACCATTTATCTTACGAATACAATTCCCCTGTTGAACAATTGGCCGTATTTAGTGAAATATATTACAATAAAGGCTGGAACGCCTATGTCGATGGGAAATTAACGCCCTACGCCCGTGCGAATTACGTTTTGCGAGCAATGAATATTCCTGCAGGTAAGCATACCATTGATTTTAAATTTGAACCTCAAACGTATAAAATTGGTCAAATTATTTCTTATTCAGGATCTATTCTAATACTTATTTTAATTGGATTTTTAGCATTTAAATATTATCGTAAAAAAGTATAAGTGCTTCATAGGAAATAGTGTCGTATTTTATTTAGCTAATCATCTTATAAACAGCATAAACGAAAACCAATAAATAAATTTTAGACCTTAGCTCATAAAAACTAATAAAAAAGAGGGTGTCCAAATATTTTGAGACACCCTCTTTGTGTGTGTAAAATTGGATTGCCTTGCCTAGATGATTATCAGCATTAAAATTTAAAGGCAAGATTTTTAATTAAGTAATTGGCATTATTTCATTCACATAAAAAGCATAAAATCGATCCGTGATTTCGTCTCTAACCCGAATAAACTCGCTGTTAATAAATTCAGGCGTTCCAACAGCATGCGAAGGATCATCGAACCCAATGTGCAAACGATATTTTACATTGCCTATAAATGCAGGACAAGTTTCGTTAGCTCCTCTACAAACAGTAATCACAAAATCCCATGGTTCATTCATGTATTTTTGAACTGAATCGGAAGTGTGTTGACTAATGTCAATACCAATTCTTTTCATTACTTCAAAGGCTTTCGAGTTTAGGCTACCTAATGCTTCGGTTCCTGCTGAGTAAACTTCGAGATTTGCATCCAATGATTGTAAAAAACCGTGAGCCATTTGGCTGCGGCAACTGTTACCTGTACAAAGAATAAGTATTTTCATCTGTTTATAATTTGTTTTTTAATTACCAGATGGAACTCGCCATAATAATCATCCCTGTGTGTGAGGGAATTTCGCTCATGGCTCGTTTCATATGTTAAAATAAGATTTAAGATTTAATACACAAGATGAAAGCATGAATACTAAACTCATGATACTAAAAAAAGACTCAAAATTGATTTGCGGGACTTGCTTAATTCGCTCGATTGGTTTAATCATGTTTGTTTAATATAGCAATTTGGTTATATTAAAATTAACAATGCTAAAATGTGAGAAAAAAAGAATAAAACAATTTGCAATGCAGTATTTATTGAGTTCATAATCGAATAAAAACTGATTAATAACATTCAATTTATTGGCATAGTAACCTTTATAAGATGAAATTCCAATTAAAGCATGAAGTTAATCGGGACAGTATATGCCACTTTTACTGCTTTCCCTCTTTGGTATCCAGGTTTCCAAGCAGGCATTAAATTAATCACACGCAAAGCTTCATTGTCTAATAATTTGTGAACACCTCTGGCAATTTTAGCCTCAATGACAGAACCTTTTTGATCTACTACAAAAGATACATAAACCGTACCTTTAATTTTATTTTTTGTGCTTCTATTGGATACTTTACCTTGTTTACACGAAAATCAGAAAGCGCATTTTGTCCTCTCGGAAACGTTGGCATTTCTTCGACAATAAAAAAAACAGCATCCTCCCTATTCCCAATACATTTAAAAATATAAAGGATAGAGCAAAAGCTTATCCCTTATATATGTCTAAATATTCATTATTATTTTAATGCAAAATTAATAGGAATTGTATATTCAACATTTACAGTTTTCCCTCGCTGTTGACCAGGAGTCCAATCGGGCATGGAGCTAACAACTCGAGTGGCTTCAGCATCTAAAAGAGGGTGAACACCCCTAACTACTTTAACATCTGCTACTTTCCCTGTTGAGGTAACCACAAACTCAACATAAACACGCCCTGAAATTTGTTTATTAATAGCCTCGGGCGGATAATTAATGGATGATCCTAAATACACGCGAAGTCCTTCGTCACCACCATTGAATTGGGGCATAACTTCCACTACTTTAAATAGTACATCGTTTACATTTTGTTTTCCATTTGAGTCTACAACAGTTGCTGATTCCACCTTTTCGGCATTCGAATCATCCACCATTTTCTGACAACTAACGGCTAAAGCTATCATTCCAACAAAAATTACTACGGCAAAAGGTTTTATAAAACCCAATCGTCCAATATTCAAATTTTTCATCTGTTTAAATCGTTTTTTAATAAGTAATTGATTAAAATAATTACCAACATCGTGGCGGGTACCCAATGCCTGATGCAGTAACAAGGTTTGATAGTGTTTCGCATCAACTCCTTCATGAAGAGTTAACCTATCGGCCTGGAATTCATGAACTTCCTTAAGCCGGCGACGCAGTATCCATACAAACGGATTAAACCACTGAACAACTACCATCATTTCCGAAAACACATTATCAAAAGAGTGACCCAATTGTTCGTGTTGTTTTTCATGTATCAACACACAATGGAGCTCTTCGGGGGAATATCTATTTTTATCGATAAACAAAATATTAAAAAACGAAAGGGGCGAGGCCAAATCGATTCGAGGCTTTACAAAAACATGAGATTCATGAATCTGCTTCTCTCCCTCATGCATCATTTTAGTAATCACCAATAAACTTTGCATCATGCGAACCGAAAATAATCCTACACCTATCCAATACATCCAAAAAAGCCATGATATAAATTGAGAGGATATTTGAGCTATATTTTTGGCTCCTTGACTTACAATTGTAAACCCATCAAACAAAGTGCGTTGCCCAAAAACAGTCACCTCTGGTAATAAAACAATTTTACTACTGCCTGAAATAGAAATTTGAATAAAAGGAAGTATCAGACAAATGGCCAACGAAAACAGTAAGTAAAAACGCTGAAACGAATAATTGTTTCCTTTAAGAACCAGCCATTCGGCGATTCCCAATAATAAAAACCCAACAAAAAGGGTTAATTCTTTTTTTGAGGTGCTATGAAAAAAAAGTATCTTAGTTTTCTATGGGACAAAAGCGAAAAGAACGTCCTTCAACGGACAAGTTATTAGAAACCGTATCACGGATGTTGGTACCGAGTTATATATTGGAGAACT
>JBBQUP010000090.1:0-13522 GCA_038212305.1 Bacteroidales bacterium | reverse complement strand
TCGTATTCGCGACTTGTTAAAAGAGAGTTGTGCAAGTGTTTTAGGACAAGAATATGTTGATTCAATGGATTTTACATTGTCGTTTGAAAAAATGACTTTGAGGTTGCATCAAACCAATGAATTTCTTCGAATATTGCAGGAAGAACAAAACTTTCCCGCCTCATTTTTTATCGATGTTCGCGAACCACTTAAGAAAATCAGAGTCGAGGGATTATTTTTAGATGAACGTGAATTATTTGATCTGCGCAGATCGCTGGCTTCTATTCGCGATATCGTTCGGTTTTTTGTTTCCAAAAGCGATGAGGAATATCCCAATTTACGGAAGCTTTCAGCGAATGTTATTATTTATCCATCCATTATCGATCGTATTGATCAGATATTAAATAAGTTTGGAAAAATTAAAGACAATGCTTCATCGGAGTTAGCATCTATTCGAAAAGATATACAAGCACAACAAGCCAGCATTAGTCGCAAAATGCAAACTATTTTGCGACATGCGAGGGCTGAGGGAATTGTAGATCCCGATGCAACTGTCTCCATTCGCGATGGGCGAGCTGTTATTCCAGTACCATCTGGAAATAAGCGCAAACTGGGAGGTATTATTCATGATGAATCAGCCACTGGAAAAACATCGTTTATCGAGCCAGCTGAGATTGTAGAGATAAACAATCAACTTCGGGAGCTAGAATATGCTGAGAGGCGCGAATTGGCGAGAATCTTAATGGCAATGAGCGATGAAATACGACCTCATTTATCGGATTTATTTTACGCCTACGAGTTTTTAGGAATTGTTGATTTTATTCGGGCAAAAGCTCGTTTCGCGTTACGCATTGGCGCAGTTCTTCCGCATGTAAGGCAAACAACCGAAATGCGCTGGGATAATGCCGTTCATCCATTGTTATTTCTACAGCATCAAGCATCAGGTCAGTCTGTTGTTCCCTTGAATATTGAGTTAGAGCCCGAAAATAGAATTTTAATTATTTCAGGACCAAATGCAGGAGGAAAATCGGTTTGTTTGCAAACAGTAGGCTTGTTGCAATACATGTTGCAATGTGGATTACTGGTTCCTATGGCCGAATGGTCGAAAATGGGGTTTTTCAATCAAGTTTTCATGGATATGGGTGACGAGCAAAGTCTTGAAAACGATTTGAGTACCTACAGTTCTCATTTGTTGAACATGAAGAATTTTGTTCGCAATGCCACTGATAAAACCTTAATCCTAATTGATGAATTTGGAACGGGAACTGAACCCATGTTGGGTGGAAGTATTGCGGAGGCTGTATTATCGCACCTGAATAAAATTGGCGTTTATGGTGTTATTACTACGCATTATACTAATTTAAAGCACTTTGCATCGCAAACCTCGGGGTTGATTAATGGTGCTATGCAATTTGATACACATGCAATACAACCGTTATTTAAATTGGAGATGGGTAAGCCCGGAAGTTCTTTTGCTTTTGAAATAGCCCGAAAAATAGGTTTGCCTGAATCGATACTTATTGATGCTCAAGCATTAATCGGTCAGGATAACATCGATTTCGATAAGCATTTGCGCGAAATTGTTCGCGATAAACGTTACTGGGAGCAAAAACGACAAACCATTAGAATAAATGAAAAGCGTTTAGATGAGGTATTGGCTACCTATCAGGATGAATTAGAGAAAGTTAAGAAGGAGAAAAAAGAGATCATTCGAAAAGCCAAATTGGAGGCATCGGATTTGATGGTAAATGCAAATAAGCAAATCGAAAATACCATTCGCGAAATACGCGAAAATCAAGCTGATAAAGAAAAAACGCTGGTTTTGCGACAGAGTATGAGCGCATTGAAGCAAGAGATTGACGCTTCGGATGATGATCGCGATGATCATATTGAACGAAAGATAAACAAGATTAAGGATCGCGAAAACCGCAAACACGAGAAAGTGCCTGAAGATGGTTTGGTGAAAAAGAGTGCAAATGCTTCTAAGCCTATCGCAGTTGATAATAGCCCTTTAACTATTGGCAATCATGTGAAGCTAGATGAGCAAGATTTACCAGGAATAATACTCTCTATTGATGGAAAAAATGCCACGGTAGCTTTTGGGAATTTAAAAACCACATTAAAAATCAATAGACTCACTCGAATAACTAAAAATACATTTAAAAAAGAGTCGCGAAATTATGATGAGTCATATGTTTCAGCGGTTTCAGAACGTGTGCGCCAATCGAAATTATCATTTAAACCCGATATTGACATACGTGGTAAGCGCGCCGACGAGGCTATTCAAATGGTATTGGATTATCTCGATGAAGCGCTTGTTTGTGAAGTACATCATGTTAAAATCCTGCATGGGAAAGGCGATGGAATTTTGCGCAAACTCATTCGCGAACAATTAGCTGCTATGACATTTATAAAGTCGTTTCGCGATGAGCATGTGCAATTTGGTGGTAGCGGAATAACACTTGTGGATTTAGATATTTAGTCATTCAGAACACTTTTTGTCAATCAAATTCTAATTATTGTTCAACTTTGATACATCTTTTTTTTGATATGTCAACTAGCTGAAAGTGTTAGGATGAATGATAAACTAAAACACCTTAAATAATGCACTATGGATATAAAAATTAATCGGTGTTCTTGGCCTGGCGAGACTTTGTTGATGATTGAGTATCATGATAAAGAATGGGGTGTGCCATTGCATGATGATCTTAAACACTTTGAATTTTTAGTTCTTGATGCTTTTCAAGCAGGGTTGAGTTGGTTAATTGTTTTAAATAAGCGGGAAGCATTTCGTATAGCTTTCGATGGATTTGATTATTCTATTATTGCTAACTATACACAAGCTAAAATTGATTTGTTAAACAATGATGCTTCAATTATTCGGAATAAAGCAAAAATAAAAGCTACCGTTTCAAATGCCATAGCTTTTATGGAAATTCAAAAGGAGTTTGGTTCATTTGATAGGTTTATTTGGCGGTTTACCAATTTTAAAACTAAAATAAATTATTGCGAAAATATGACTCAAATTCCTGTATCATCGCCTGAGTCTATTGAAATGAGTAAGGAACTGAAAAGGCGTGGGTTTAAATTTGTGGGGCCAACAATTTGTTATGCTTACATGCAGGCTGCTGGCATGGTTAACGATCATTTAACGTCATGTTTTCGATACAACGATTGTTGTTAGTTTAAAAAGTAATTGTTTGCTTTTAAATGCTCAAAATAAAAAGCTTCGTAGATGAGTCTTAAGGCTTGATGGTGTATTTAGTTTTTAGTTCGAATAGTGAATATCTAAACACATTAAAATCAATATGATATTTTGAGCCCTCAATTTTACCTTTATGCGAAAATTGCCAAAACGACCAATAGGGTGCCTCTTCATTCGGTTCGTTAATTAAATCGCAAAACCAAATTGGGTAAGCATCAAAATTTCCTTTTACATATTTCAGAAACGTTTCTTTATTCGTGTATATCATTGGTTTAACACCCAAATTCTGCTCAATTGTTGTCAGAAATACACGAATTTCTTTTATAACAATTTCAGGTGATTGCGTACTTATTGTGTTTCCCCAAATTTCAATGTCTAAAACTGGAAGTAAATCGCCTACGTTTATCGATGCATTTTTAAGAAATAGCAATGCTTGTTTTTTACCACTTTTGTTAAATCTAAAAAAGTGGTATGATCCAAGTATAATTGAGTTTTCGATTGCTTGAGTTCGATTTTGCTTGTAAAGCGGATCAATATAATCTTCGCCTTCGGTAGCTTTTAAATAAGCAAAGGCAACGTTATTCTCTTTTAGAATTTGCCAGTTAATATTACCTGAATGTTTTGATACATCTACGCCAAATACTTTGTACGACAAGGCAGCGGCCGGATATCTATTAGGAAAGAAAAATTTAATAAGTAATCCAGCTATGAATATAACGGCAACAGCAAAAACTAATATTTTAAATGTGGTAGCGTTTTGTTTCTTTTTTGCCATTCTGCTTATTTAACCCAAAAATCGAAAAATAAATCATTTTCGATGTACCCCTGCAACCGATCTGCTATATTAACAGAACCAACACCAGCAGGCGTTCCTGTGAAAATAAAATCACCAATTTTCAATGTAAAATACTTCGAAACATGGGCAATAATATCATCAATTGAGAAGATCATATCCTTGGTGTTTCCTTGTTGTCGGGTTTGGCCATTAATATCCAATCGGAAATTAATATTATTTATATCGACAAGTGTTTGTTTGTCGATAAATTCTGAAATTACTGCAGAGCCATCAAAAGCCTTACTCTTTTCCCAAGGAAGTCCTTTTTTGCGTAAATCTTCTTGCAAGTCACGCGCTGTAAAATCAATTCCTAATCCTATTTCATCATAGTATCGATGAGCAAATTCGGGAGCAATATTTTTCCCTAAACGGTTGATGCGAACCACCACTTCCACCTCGTGATGAAAATCATTGGCAAAATCGGGTATGAAAAATGGTTGATTATTGCGCAATAAAGCCGAGTCGGGTTTGCCAAATACAATAGGTTCGCTAGGTGCCGGATTGCTTAGTTCTTTGGCGTGATCAAGGTAATTACGACCAATGCAAAGTATTTTCATTTGTTATGTTTTAGTATAGAGATGTGAGTATCAAGATTCAAGACTCAAGATTTTTTTCATCTTGTGTCTCACATCTCATATCTTGCGTCTTACCCTACTTGGTGTTGAGTTTTCTGAGTTTTATAGCTGTTAGCACTTTCTTGGTTTCCAATGGAAAATCGCCATTCATCATCCATCCATAATAACCTGTGTCGGTATCAAAAACATCCTCTACTTTCTTACCGCGATATTTGCCAAAATTAAATACTTCTACTTTCTTTTCGTTATAAACAATTCGACCGGCAAAATCTACATTTTTATTGTGCGATGAGAATTCAGCTAAAAACTCGATGTCATTTTTTAAATCGGGATACCTATCGAGTTGAGCCAACAATACTTCGTAAGTAGCTAGCGTATCGGCTTCGGCGCTGTGTGCGTCAATTAAATCCTTATCGCAATAAAATTTATAAGCTGCTTCGAGTGTGCGTTTTTCCATTTTGTGAAATATGGTTTGTACATCCACTAATTTGCGTTTTTTCAAATCAAGGTCAATATCTACTCTAAGAAATTCTTCTGCTAGAAGTGGAATATCAAATTTATTGGAGTTAAATCCACCGATATCGCATTTTTCAAGGAAGTTTGCCAGTGTTTTTGCAATTTCTTTAAATGTGGGACTATCCTTAACATCGTCGTTGGTGATGCCATGTATATTGGTGGTTTCAGCCGGAATAGGCATTTCTGGATTTACGCGGTGGGTCTTGATTTCGCGACTGCCATCAACATTGATCTTAAGAATTGATATTTCAACAATTCGATCATGTGCAATGCTAATTCCTGTTGTTTCAAGATCGAAAAACGCTATTGGATTTTTTAAGTTTAAATTCATTGTAATAAATAGATTTGATTTTAATTCTAAGTGTTTAATCTTGACACCGTTTCTGTAATTCTGAGCGATTATATATTCAAGTCAAAAAAAATTAATTTGAGTTGAGATAAGATTAATTAACTCGAAAAATAAAGTGCATAAAAATAAGGATATTGGCTCATTGCAACAAATATTACCACCGAAATAATTTACTTTAATGTTACCTCGATAATTTTATTTTCGGTACTTATATTTTGATCTGGAATATTGAGTGTTTCAAAATATATTGTTTCACCCTTGTTTTTTAATTCGAGTGCATATTGTCCGGGATTAAGAATGAGTATAAAACTATTTGTACTTCCCGAACAATTGTATTTTCCAACTAGCTCATCTGTTGTGGTTTGCTTGATGTAGATAGATAGATTAAACTTTTTTTCGGTATTTGTTTCAAGTTGTTTAATTTTAACTTCTCCTTTTATTACGTGTGGTATTGATTCTTGGTTATTAAAAACAACTCGATAAATATCCCGCAACCCATGTGTGTCTTCTCTAATTGCACTAACATATCCATATCTTTTATCTTCAACCATCGATATTGTATAATTATCGTAGGTATCGTTAATCGGATATCCTAGGTTAACAGGCATTCCCCATTCGTTTTTTATCGTGTCATAATCCGAGTAAAAAAGGTCGTATCCGCCCATCGATTGTTCTCCATTTGAACAAAAATATAACCGCTGACCATGATTTGAAAGCATGGGAAAGTTTTCATCTGCTTCGGAGTTAATTTTACCAGGTATTAAGCGTGGATCTCCCCAGTTGCCATCGGGTAACTTAATGCTGTAATAAATATTCGTATTTCCATTATCGGGTTCAGAGGCAAAATAAAGTGTGTCCTCGGTGGCAGTTAAACAGGCACCATATTGCGATCCAAGTTTGTTAATTATTGGGCCAAAATCATTTAAGTCTCCAAATTTATATTCACCTGAGTAGTTTGCCCAAGATATTTGTTCAGCTCCAAAACGATTATGATATAGAATTAGTTTGGTTCCATCAGAATTTAATCCTGTTGGGATTTCATCGAAAATAGAATTGATTTTGCTGCCAATTGTTTTTGCTTGAATCCAATTCCCATCTGTATTTAATGATAAACAGATGTTGTAATAATTCATTCCAACATCCGATAGATATCGCTTGTCGGATGCATAAAAAAGGACTGTTTCATTGGCATTGATCAGTGGATTTAGTTCACTTCGATCGGTATTGATTTGATCCCCCATATTAATGAAAGTTACATTTATTGGGTTTGCAATTAATGCTTGCGCGTTTAATATGTTTTGTTGTAGAAGTTTAATTGTTTGCAAATCAAATTCTTTCAATGCGCTGTTTTTCAAATAAATATTTAAATACTCAATCGATTTGTCGAATTGATGCCCATGGAAATAAGTATTTGCAAAATAAAGTGGAAGTTGAGGGTGAAAAGGTTTAACTTGCTCAAGCAACTTAACATATTCTAAGGCTTCGTGTCTATTAAAGTTGGCATGATCAAAGCAGGCTAAAATACGTTCCAGTATTTCTATGTTTCCAGACTTTTTTTTCAATGCACGTTGATAATCGGGCAAAGCTTTTTCGTAATTGTGAACTTTAAAAAAGTCGTTAGCCCGCTTCTGATAATTGGGTTGAGCTAACAAAGCAGGGACGTATAGCAACAAGGATAAAATGATGTAAAAGCGCATGTTGGGGTGTCAATTTTCAATATCTAATATAGTAAAATTACCTTTTTTATTATCGTATAGTATTATACTTACCTCTATATCTTGAAATCATATGAATAAAAAGCTGTTTAAATTTTATAGATGTTTAGATTATAGAAAGAGAAGATAAGAAGATAAGAAGATAAAGTGAAAGAGATGAAAAGATGAAAATAGAATGTTCACGATCCGGAATTATCTAAAATATCTTCTATATCTGTTTTAGTATCTATTCTTCTTCCTATCTCTGTATTCATTTAAATTTAAACAGTTACTAATAACGTATGAATTTTTTTGATTCATAAGGGGTTGGTGTTTTTTAATGTTTTGAGTATTTGTGATGCAAAATGACACAAAATTTCGAATTAAATAGATGATAATTAATTAGTTTCATTCTAAATAGCAAGTGGAAAAACAGGGAATGTTAATAAGAAATTAGCTTGAAATCTTCGTTTATTTCAGGTGATAATTGCCATTTAACCAGAGTTTTATATGATATTTGATATAGGGTGATACAGCCTAAGAATTCAAAAAAAGTGTTAATAAACGAGTTGTGCATTGTGTAAAACAATTCTACAATAAAACTTTGATAATAAACCTGATTTTCTAAATTTGTCAGGCTTTTTTTTAAACGAAATTTAAAACAATAACAAATATGGGATTGAAAATTATTGTACTTGCTAAACAAGTGCCTGATACCCGGAATGTTGGGAAAGATGCCATGAAGGCGGACGGGACTGTAAATCGGGCTGCGCTTGCTGCCATTTTTAACCCCGAAGATTTAAATGCATTAGAACAGGCTTTACGCCTAAAAGAGAACCATCCGGGTTCTTCTATTACTATCTTAACCATGGGGCCAGCTCGTGCGGCTGATGTTATTCGCGAAGGTCTGTTTAGGGGTGCTGACAATGGCTTTTTATTAACCGATCGGGCTTTTGCTGGTTCCGATACTTTAGCGACCTCTTATGCTTTAGCGTGTGCAATTCGAAAAATTAAAACATTCGATATTATTATTGCAGGACGTCAGGCCATTGATGGAGATACCGCACAGGTTGGACCTCAAGTAGCCGAAAAACTTGGTTTGCCTCAGGTAACTTACGTTGAAGAGATTACTTCGGTCACCAAAGGTAAAATGGTTATTAAGCGTCGCCTTGAGCGTGGTGTTGAAACCGTTGAATGCCCAATTCCATTGGTAATTACCGTAAATAGTTCGGCTCCAGAATGTCGTCCACGCAACGCGAAATTGGTGATGAAATACAAACACGCTAAAACAGTTAGCGAGCGTCAGAGTCAAAGCGAAGATTACATCGACTTATCAGCTAATCGCCCTTATTTAAATGTAATTGAATGGAGTGTGAACGACATTGAAACGGATATAAATTGGTTAGGATTAAGTGGATCACCCACAAAAGTTAAGAAAATTGAAAATGTGGTTTTCCAGGCTAAAGAGTCTAAAAAGTTAACTCCGTCTGATCTTGAGATAGAAGAATTAATGAAAGAGTTAATTGAAAACCATACCATTGGTTAATTACTTACTAAATCACATATTCGTTACAAACGATTTAAAATTTTAACAATGAACAGCATATACGTTATTTGCGAAATGGATGAGGGTAAGGTGGCCGATGTCAGTCTTGAACTGATGACTAAAGGTCGATCGCTTGCCAATATTTTAAAGGTTAAATTAGAGGCAATTGTATTGGGGAACAAAATTGAAGGTATCGAGAATACGCTTTCCCCTTATGGTGTGGATGTTATTCATCTAGGTGATGATAAACGGCTAGAGCATTATACAACACTTCCTTTTAATTCAATTATTTGTGGAATATTCAAAGAGGAAAAACCACAAATTGCTCTTTTAGGTGCAACTACCATGGGGCGCGATTTAGGCCCTCGTGTATCATCCGAACTTCAAAGTGGTTTAACAGCCGACTGTACTGCGTTGGAAATTGGCGATCATGAAGATAAAAAGGAAGGTAAAGTTTACAAAGATCTTTTGTATCAAATCCGTCCTGCTTTTGGTGGAAATATTGTAGCTACCATTATCAATCCTGATTGTCGCCCTCAAATGGCAACTGTGCGCGAGGGGGTAATGAAAAAAGAGATTTTTTCGGCCACTCACAAAGGAATAGTTAAGAAAATTGACGTGGATAAATATTTGAAACCGCTTGATTTAGTGGTGAAAATTATTGAACGTCACATGGAGAAATCTAAAGTAAACATCAAAAACTCATCAATAATTGTTGCAGGTGGTTACGGAATGGGATCGAAAGAAGCTTTTGACAAGCTTTATGAATTGGCCGAAGTAATTGGTGGAGAAGTAGGTGCATCGCGTGCTGCCATTGATGCCGGTTACGCCGAGCACAACCGTCAGATAGGTCAAACAGGCGTTACCGTTCGTCCAAAATTGTACATTGCATGTGGTATTTCTGGTCAAATTCAGCACACAGCTGGTATGGAAGAGTCGTCGATGATTATTGCCATCAACAACGATCCCATGGCTCCAATAAATAAACTGGCCGATTATGTCATTACCGGTGATATCATGGAAGTGATACCCAAAATGATAAAGTACTACAAAAAGAACTCGAAATAACCGAGTCTTTCGATTGAGTTAAACGAAGTAAAAACTTTTTTCGGTTTACACCGGGAACTAAATAACTAGAAAAAATGGCTAATTTTTTCACTGATAATCCAGAACTTCAATTTCATTTGCAGCATCCGCTAATGAAAAAAATTGTGGCTTTAAAGGAGCGCAATTTCGAAGAAAAAGATAAATTTGATTATGCGCCCATGGATTTTGAAGATGCCATGGATAGCTACGAAAAAGTGTTAGATATTGTAGGCGAAATTTGTGGCGATATTATTGGCCCTAACGCCGAAAGTGTTGATCAGGAAGGTCCTCACATTGTAAATAATGAAGTGGTTTACGCCAAAGGCACTCAAGAAAACCTCGATGCTTTGGTTAAGGCTGGTTTAATGGGTATCACGCTTCCTCGTAAATACGAAGGCCTTAACTTCCCAATTGTACCTTATATTATGGCAGCCGATATTGTATCGCGCGCCGATGCTGGTTTTGTGAATATATGGGGATTGCAGGATTGTGCCGAAACCATTAATGAGTTTGCCGACGAGGATCAGAAAGCTCGCTTTTTACCTCGTATCTCCAATGGCGAAACAGCAGCGATGGATTTAACAGAACCCGATGCGGGATCGGATCTACAAGCGGTTCAGCTTAAAGCTACCTTTAACGAAAAAGATGGCAAGTGGTACTTAAACGGCGTTAAGCGTTTTATTACCAATGGCGATGGTCATGTTGCACTTGTTCTGGCTCGAAGTGAAGATGGTACTTCTGATGGTCGCGGTTTATCGATGTTTATTTACGATCGCATCCATAAAGCAGTTATTATTCGTCGCCTCGAAAATAAGTTAGGTATCAAAGGATCACCTACTTGCGAATTGGTGTTTAAAGATGCACCTGCCGAATTAGTCGGTACTCGTAAAATGGGCTTGATAAAATACGTAATGGCATTAATGAATGGTGCTCGCCTTGGTATTGGTGCTCAGTCGGTTGGAATTTCCGAATCAGCTTATCGCGAGGCATTGTCTTATGCGCATGAACGCAAGCAATTCGGAAAGTCAATCATTCAATTCCCTGCTGTTTACGAGATGCTTTCGAACATGAAAGCAAAATTAGATGCCTCACGTACCTTGCTATACGAAACATCGCGTTTTGTAGATGTTTACAAAACCTACGAGCACATTTCGAAAGAACGCAAATTGGATCCCGAAGAGCGCGATGAGATGAAACGATATCAGAAAAAGGCTGATTTTTTTACGCCATTGCTCAAAGGAATTGCATCGGAGTATTGTAATCAATTGGCATACGATGCATTGCAAATTCATGGAGGATCGGGATTTATGAAAGATTACCCGGTTGAGCGAATTTATCGCGATGCGAGGATCACCTCAATTTACGAAGGAACTACTCAACTTCAAGTGGTTGCGGCTATTCGTGGCGTTACCACCGGTGGTTATTTAGAGCAAATTCGCGAATATGAATTGTTGGATTTGAAATCTGAATTCCATGGCTATCGTCGTACATTAATTGGCATGACTGCTGAGTATGAAAAGGCAGCAAAAATAGTAATGGACGTTAAGGACAATGAGTACATCGATTTTCATGCTCGACGTATGGTTGAAATGGCTGGAAATATTATCATGAGTTATTTGTTGGTTCACGATACGCAACGCAACGATATATTCCGCACATCAACCGAAGTATTTTTAAAACTGGCTAAATCGCAAAATCACGAGCGATTCGACTATATTGCCAACTCAAAGATTGATGACTTAGGATTTTTTAAACATAACTAGGTTAAAGAAGTTTTGCTTATATAAAGTTGCTGCTGAAAGGTGGCAACTTTTTTTTATATTTGGCTGTTAGGATTTAAACAATTTAAAATAGTAATAATAAGAATAGATGAAACCACTGAAAAATTTAATTGTTCTATCGGCATGGATGCTTCGATTGGTTGTGTTAAGTGAAGTTTATCAACGATTTTTTGATACCATTGTGTCTTTTTCTTTTAAAGGACTTAATTTTTTTATTGCATTAACAATGGCAACTTTTGCCGTAGTACTTTTTTTATCTGGATTTACCAAAAAGCCAACCTTGCCAATTATTGCCGGATTTATGATAACAGCTATTTCGGTTGCACTCATGTTTAATGGAGGTATTACTGTTGAAAAAGTGTTAAACAATTTTATTGTTGCAGCAATTGGTGTTGTATTTATGGCAAGAGGGAATAGCTAGCTAATAAACTGATTGATTAATTGTTTTAAGTGCATATGATCTATAGGTTTTGAAATATATTCATTACAGCCTGCTTTGAGAGCAAGTTCCCTATCGTTACTTAATACATAGGCTGTTTGAGCTATAATTGGTATGGTTTTGTTTGTTTTTCGGATGGTACGGGCAATTTCATATCCTAAAATATCTGGGAGTTTAATATCCAGCCAATATTAAATCAATGTTCGATAAATCTTTACTTAAACTTAAAGCTTCTGCTCCATTTGATGCTCTTATGAGTATGTAATTTTCTCGCAAAAGAATTTCTTCGAGTAAATAGTAATTAGTATCCTCGTCTTCAACAACTAAGATTGTAATTGATCTATTGGGCACATTCGGGATTGGGATGGGTTCATTTTCAATGTGTTCGCATGTTTTAGTTGGAATGGTTACAATAAATTTTGATCCTTGGTCGGGTTCTGAGGTTACGTTTATGATACCTCCCATTTTTTTAACATAGCCTTGAGAAATGGCTAATCCTAGTCCAGTGCCAGAGACAATGCTTTTATGCTTAGGTTCAGCTTGTATAAATCGGTTGAAAATAATCTCTTGTTGAGATAGTTCTATACCTAATCCCGAATCTTCAACTCTAAATATTAATAAGTCATCTTTGTATTCAGATGATAGAGAAATGAATCCTTTTTTGGTGAATTTCAGACTGTTAGAGATGAGATTTGTGATGATTTGTTTGATTTTTAACTCATCAACCAAAAAATATTGAAACGAATCATTGGGTTTGATATCCCAGTTAAATTCGAGTCCTTTTTGTTGAATAATTGGTTTGTAACGAAGCACAAATTCATTCATTAAGTCTGAAATGCAGCAAGGTTCTAAATGTATGTTAATTATGCCTGCATTAATTTTTGAGATATCAATAATGTCGTTGACAACTTGAAGTAATTGGTGGCTCGACCGTTTAATGATTTCGATGTATTCAATCGCTTTATCATTGTCTTCAACTGTTTCCGCAATTAAATCCGCAAACCCAATCACACCATTCATTGGTGTGCGTATTTCGTGGCTCATATTGGCTAAAAACGCCGATTTAAGTTTATCACTCTCTTCTGCTTTTTCTTTGGCAATTTTAAGCTCCGTATTTAGTTTTTGAAGTTTTTCTTTGCTTTCTTCAAGCTCAGCAATGGCCAGTTTTTTAGCGGTAATATCAGTTGCAATATGAATGATTTTGTCCAAATCACCATGTTCATCATAAATGGGGGTGCAAGTCACAATAAAGGTTCCATTAAGAGCTTCAACCTCCATTTCTTCGGTAGTTTGCACTCCATGTTCTTGCATGAATTTTAAAGGGCATTTATTTGCAGCTGAATTTGAGGAGTGAAAAATTTGGTAACAATAAGCGTTTTTTAGTTCATCTTCAGTTTTGCCAGTTAGTTTTATTAGTGCATCATTTACCTCAATTACTTTGTGAAACTTATTTAATATCATGGTTGGATGGCCTATGGATTGGAAAATGTTTTTCCAGTTTTGACGGGCTTTATTTA
>JBBQUP010000089.1:0-13889 GCA_038212305.1 Bacteroidales bacterium | reverse complement strand
AATGTGAATGTTTTCGAGTAAATACATTAAGGTTGGGCCTTGATACCAATCCATTTTAACAGATCGATCAACTACATTATCGCCCTTTAAAGCACTAATAGGCACGTATCGAACATCTTTAACCGATAGTTTTGAAGCAACGGCTTCCACATCGGTTTTAATTCTCTCGAATACGGCTTCGCTAAAATCAACCAAATCCATTTTATTTACGCAAACAATTACGTGTGGAATTTGGAGTAACGATGCAATGTAGGTATGTCTTAAGGTTTGCTCTAGCACACCTTGGCGTGCATCAATTAATATCAAAGCCACGTTAGCGGTACTCGCACCGGTAACCATGTTTCGAGTGTATTGAATATGCCCAGGGGTATCGGCAATAATAAATTTTCGTTTGGGAGTTGCAAAATAGCGATAGGCAACATCAATGGTAATTCCTTGTTCGCGCTCGGCACGCAATCCATCGGTTAAAAGAGCTAAATTCACCTCTTCGTTACCAATGCGTTCGCTGGCACGCTCTATGGCTTCCATTTGGTCTTCGAAAATGGCTTTGCTATCGTATAACAGTCGTCCAATCAATGTACTTTTACCATCGTCAACACTTCCGGCAGTAGTAAACCGAAGGAGCTCCATATCTAAATATCCTGAACTTTTTCCGCTCATAATAACTGTTTGCTTAAATTAAAAATAACCTTCACGTTTGCGATCCTCCATGGCTGATTCCGATCGTTTATCATCTGATCTTCCGCCACGTTCGGTAACTCGCGAAGCAGCAACCTCAAGAATAATATCTTCAATGCTATTCGCTGTCGATAATGTTAATCCAGTGCAGGTAACGTCACCAATTGTTCTGCATCGAACATTACGCATTTCAAGAACCTCATTATCTTTTAATTGCATATAGGGTTCTTTTGCCATCCAAATACCATCGCGATTAAACACTTCGCGCTGATGTGTAAAGTATAAACTAGGCAGTGGAATTTTCTCCATATAAATATATTGCCACACATCCATTTCAGTCCAATTACTAATAGGGAAAACTCGAAAATGCTCACCCATATTTTTACGACCGTTAAACAAGTTCCAAAGCTCAGGTCGCTGATTTTTAGGATCCCACTGTCCAAACTCATCGCGATGCGAAAAAAACCGCTCCTTGGCGCGTGCTTTCTCTTCGTCTCGTCGTCCACCACCCATAGCAGCATCGCATTTTAACGCCTCCAAAGCATCGAGTAAGGTTACAGTTTGAAGTTTATTGCGACTGGCATTAACACCTTTTTCTTCAGTTACTCGGCCTTTATCGATCGAATCCTGAACGTAATGAATCAAACATTTACCTCCGGTGTTTTCCATCAACCAATCGCGGTATTCGAGTGTTTCTTTAAAGTTATGTCCTGTATCAATATGCAACAACGAAAATGGCACACGAGCAGGATAAAAAGCCTTGCGAGCCAAATGATACATAACAATGCTATCTTTCCCTCCAGAAAACAACATTAAAGGACGTTCGAATTGCGCAGCAACCTCTCGAATAACAAAAATCGATTCAGCTTCAAGCTCACGCAAGTGATTAATTTGAAATTTATTCATTGATAAGTTCTCGATTTCAATATAATAATGAGACAATTCAAATAAATTGCATTTTACTGTCTAACAGATGTGTCTAAGTCAAATTTTTTCTTGTATTTTCCTGAGACGGCTGCAAATTTAGTGAATTCGATGTGATAATAAAAATTTAACTTCCCCCTTAATTCCTACAAAAAAGGCCGACATAAAGCCGGCCTTTGTATTGTGAATTCGTCAATAATCAATCTTTGGTACTGATATCCTCGCTTTCAAAACTCTTATTATACTGAGTCATAGCCTTCAAACTCATTCCCACATTAGAGAAACCTCCATCGTGAAAAAGATTTTGCATTGTTACTTTACGAGTTAAATCCGAAAACATTACCACGCAATAATCGGCACAATCATCGGCCGAAGCATTGCCAAGAGGCGACATGCGATCAGAGAAATCCATTAGTCCATCAAAACCTTTAACTCCACTACCAGCAGTAGTTATGGTTGGTGATTGCGAGATGGTATTAACACGCACTTGGTGCTCACGACCATAAATATATCCGAAGCTACGAGCAATCGACTCCAATAACGATTTCGCATCAGCCATATCGTTATACCCATATAAAGTTCGCTGAGCTGCTACATAAGATAATGCCACAACTGAACCACCATCGTTAATCGCATTCATTTTAAAAGCAACCTGAAGCATTTTATGAAACGAGATCGCAGAAATATCTAATGTTTTTTCAAGAAAATTATAATCCAAATCGTGATAAACGCGTTTTTTGCGAACATTTAGTGACATTCCGATTGAATGTAAAACAAAATCGATTTTACCACCTAAAACCTCCATTGATGTTTCAAACACATTCTTCAGATCTTCAACACTGGTAGCATCGGCAGGTATTATTTGAGCATTAATTCGCTGACCTAACTCAACAACTTCACCCATGCGACAAGCAATTGGTGTATTCGATAAAGTTATTAACGCACCTTCAGCATGAGCTCTTTCTGCAACTTTCCATGCAATTGACATGTCGTTAAGGGCTCCAAAAACAATCCCTCTTTTACCTTTCAATAAATTATATCCCATATCCAATTAATTTTTGAGGGTGCAAATATAAACGATTCAAATTAAGAAATGCAAAAAAACTCACTTTTACATGACAATTATCAATAACAGGATTTAGAGCTAAAAGTTCAAATCAAGGATTAAAACATCAGACACAAATGAATTAGCGCATTGTGGGATTGCAGAAAATTCAATGAAAAAACCCAATTTAGTTTCGAATAAGTTCCCGTGCATTTTTCATGGCAGCATCCGACAGCTCAGAGCCGCTAAGCATTTTTGCAATTTCAACAACTCGTTCCTCAGGATTTAATAATTCAATATTTGTTTTCACCGAGTCATCATCTTCGTTTTTAAACACTTTAAAATGTGCTTTTCCACGTCCTGCAATCTGAGGTAAGTGAGTAATACTAATGACTTGTATGTTTTTTGCCATTTGTTCCATAATAGCACCCATTTTATCAGCTATTTCTCCTGAAACACCTGAATCAATTTCATCCAAGATAAGCGTTGGCAATCCTTTTTGTGCTGACAAAAGTGCTTTGATACAAAGCATTAATCGCGACATTTCACCTCCCGATGCTACTTTTTGGATCTCGGCCAAGGCTCCGTTTTTATTAGCTGTAAATAAAAACTCAATGTCATCTTTGCCATTAATGTTCATCTCAGGCATCGAATCCACTTTTATTTTAAGTATGGCATTAGGCATACCTAAGTGCATTAAACTTTCACTCACAGAGTTTTCGATGATTGGGAAAGCCAATGCTCTTTTTTCTGACAATTCCTTTGCCTTTTCAATCAGAATTAAATTAAGTTGTTTTAATTCATTTTCGATCAGTTCAATTTGCTCATCACTATTTTGAATGTCGTTTAGTTTTTGACTGAATGTTGCAGCCAATTGCAATAACTCCGCAATGGAGGTTACTCTATGTTTCTGCTGAAGTTCATAAATCCGATCCAAACGTTGTTGAATAAGCTCAAGTTCTTGAGGTTCAAATTCGATATGGTCAAATCGCGTGCTTAATTCAGAAGCAATGTCTTTTAAATCAATTAAAGCAATATCAAGGCGTGATATAAATGAATCACCCTCAAGTAAAAACTGTTTAATTCGTTCTAACTGAATTTTGGCTTCTTTTAGTCGTAAGATTACATTATTGTCATCGTCTTGCAAATGAAAAACAGTTGCTAAAAGCGCTTCTTTAATTTCACTTGAATGAGTCATTTCTTGAAATCGCGATTCTAATAGCTCTTGCTCACCATCTACCAATTTTAATTCTTCAATTTGAGCAATTTGAAATTTCAAAAAGTCAACATCATTTTTTTGTTGTTTGTTTGTTACAATAAGATTCGACAGCTTTAATTTCAAGCTTTTGTGTTTTCGATAGATCTCTCCAAATTCGCGTACTTCAATTCGCACACCTGCAATTAAATCAACCACATTTAGTTGAAAATGATTTTCGGAAAGAAGTAGTGTTTGATGCTGTGAATGAATGTCGATTAAACGAGTGGCAATTTCTTTTAAAGTCAGTAAATTTAGCGGTGTGTCATTTATAAATGCACGGGATTTTCCTGCCGGCAAAATTTCCCTACGAATAATTGTTGTGTGATCGTAATCTATTTCGTTTTGTTCAAACAACTCTTCAAAACCATAATCCTGTATATTAAAAGTAGCTTCAACAACACATTTTTGAGATGGGTTTTTTAAAACCGTTACATCAGCACGTTGCCCTAATATTAGCGATAAAGCACCTAACAAAATTGATTTTCCAGCACCAGTCTCACCAGTTATCACGCTAAACCCACGATCAAAGTCGATTTCAACCTGATCGATCAAGGCATAATTCGAAATTGATAAACTTTTAAGCATTCGCTATTATTTATTTGCCGTTAAAGAGTTGTATTTATCGCTATTAATTGGATCAATTTCGCTTAGTAAAGCAGCAATTTTACCCTTCTCCATAGAAGGAGATTCTGCAAAAATATTTACTATTTCATCCACTTTAGCATTAAAAAACAGGTACAATAAAAACGAACCAGGCTTTTGCCGATAAACCTTTTGAAGTAACTCTAAAGCACTTACGATTTCGGTTCGAGCTGCTTCTGACTTTTCAACCATACGATCCAATCCCAATCGATGATATCGATACATGCAATCGCGCAATGGTTTATGATATTCATTGAGCATATTTTCAACAATCCAATATCTATTTCTGGTATTCTCAAATGATTTCCATCCTTGATCACGCGAATTTTGAGCCCTCGAAACAAGCGCTTCTGCTTTTTGAAACGTTGCCGATCCTCCATTTTGAGCAAATGAATCTTCATCTAAACCAATAATAACGTAGGCGTAAAAAGCCATCATTCCAACTAAATTAGATTCGAATACGCTTGGATTAAACACAATTGGCTCAAATTCAACATATCGAAAATTAAAGTTTTGATCTTGAAAATTAAATAAAACAGTATTGTAAGCCGATTGAAAAACGGGACGACGTGCCTGCACCTGAACGGTTCCTTTAAATTCATCAATCGAAACCACCTCTTTAATATTAATCTGAAAATTACACTCGATACGCTCTTCTGGAGTATAAATTTTATCTGTCCATCGCTGATTATTCATGAACTCAGACAAGGCAGTTTGCAACGTTTCAAACACCTTTTTATTCGTCCCTTGAATATTTGGTGTTACAACCGACACATTACATCTCAATTCCTGAGCAAAGGAGGAATGAATGCATATCAATCCAAGTAAAAACACACAAAAACTCCCTTTTATAAATTTAAATTTCAGCTTCATTGATTATACTTATTAGATCTACACGAATGATCGTGCTGTAAAATAATACTGACCATTAGATCCTTAACCTTTTTGTGATTGTAAACTTATAAATAGTTTTCTAAATAATCGACAATATCTTTCGCCACGTCGGCTTTATCTTTTAACGAAAAATTAGTTTGTTTATTTTGATTATCCAAAATAGTAACCCGATTGGTATCCACCATAAAACCAACACCCTCATCTCCAATTTCGTTCAGCACAATGAAATCAAGATTTTTCTTCTTCATTTTTAGAACCGCGTTGTCATGCCCATTTTCGGTTTCAAGTGCAAAACCAGCCAATACTTGTCCCTGCTTTTTTTGCTGCCCTAATGTGGCAGCAATATCCGCTGTGGCATTCAATTCCAGCGTTAACTTATCACTTTTGCGCTTTAATTTCGAACTGGTTGGATTGGCTACAGTATAATCAGCCACGGCAGCAGCCATTATTGCCACATCCATGTTCATAAAAAGCTTTGAACATGCGGCTAACATTTCGACAGCCGATTCAACTTTAATAACTTTTATATTTTCGTTTTTAGTTTTACAAGTAACTGGACCAGATACCAAACTCACCTCAGCACCTCTATTTGCTAATTCCTCAGCCAATGCATACCCCATTTTACCTGAAGAATAATTTCCAATAAACCTCGCTGGATCAATTTTTTCATAAGTTGGGCCTGCCGTCAGCAAAATCTTTTTTCCAGAAAGTTTCCCTTGATACTGAAGACTAAAAAACGACATGATTTTATTAATAATTACTTCAGGTTCTTCCATACGCCCTTTGCCATACAGGCCACTGGCTAAAACACCTGTCCCAGGCTCAACAATGCTACACCCGTGTTCGATTAATCGATTAATATTAGCTAAGGTTGATGGATGACTAAACATATCTAAATCCATTGCTGGCGCAACCATAACCGGACATTTAGCAGATAAATAGGTTGTGAGCAATAGATTATCGCAAATACCAGTAGCCATTTTTGCAATTGTATTGGCTGACGCAGGAGCAATAATCATTAGGTCAGCCCATAATCCCAAATCAACATGACTATGCCAAGTTCCATCTTTCTCTTTGAAGAACTCGCCCAAAACGGGTTTTCCCGATAAAGCCGATAAAGTTACTGGTGTGATAAACTCTTTTCCGGCAGACGTAATAACTACTTGAACTTCGGCACCTTCTTTAATTAATAAACGCAATAAAAAAGCCGATTTATAAGCAGCGATGCTTCCGGTAATTCCTAGAATTATTTTTTTACCCTTCATTTGTTAATAATTAGTATCAAGACATGAGTATCAAGACACAAGACTGATTTACTGGACTTCGTTAAGTCGTTTGATGTTTTCAATCATTATCCTGCGCATTTAAAACTTAATCATGATGGGTTTGTCTGACATAATTGATGTTAAAATCCAATTCTTATCCTTAGCAAATAATTAAATTTTATAGATCTCTAGATTCTTAGATTGGAAGATAAGAAGATAAAATAGATGAAAATAGAATGTTCATCTTCTGGAATTATCTAAAATATCTTCTATATCTGTCTAATATCTATTATTCTTCCTATCTCTGTATTCATTTAAATTAAATTTAAGCAAAGCAAAATCAATCGGAAATGTGTTGATGGAAAATTAAAAAAAAAGATAAAAGAAATTACTAGAATCTCTTTTATCTTTTATATCATTTTTTTGTAATTACGCAGTATTTATTTACCAAACACTATTTGCAATACCCACAAAGCCAAAATCGAAAGGACTATTAAATCTCAGTCTCTTTAGCTGGATTGCGGTAGTAAATTTTATCTTCGATAAATTCCTGAGTTGCAATACTAACTGCTTTGGGAAATCGCTCATAATACTTCGAAATCTCTATTTGCTCACGATTTTCAAAAACCTCTTCAAGATTATCAGTATAAGATGCAAACTCCTGAAGTTTTTTATTCAACTCATCTTTAAGTTCAGCACTTATTTGATTGGCACGTTTCGAAATAATATCTACTGTTTCATAAATATTGTTAGTATCGGCTGCCAATTGCTTAGTATCCCAAGTAATTGATGAAACAGGAGCATTTGTTTTTTTATAATCCATAACCCAATTTATTATATATCACTTTGTTCGTTCGAATTCAATAGCTTGGCTGCATGAGCATGCATCTCCTCAGCTTTCTTCAAATATTTACTCTCGGGAAATTCATTTACAAATGAATAATACTCATCGATGGTATCTCTAACCCGACCTTGTTTTTTCTCCTCAACACTTTTTACTGCTTGAATGTATTTCGATTCCAAAATCAAAAACGAAAGCTCCTCACGGTATTTTGTATCTGGAAACTCTTTTAAACTATTTTGAGCAGCAATAACTGCTGATAAATAATTATTTCCCATATAAGTACCTAAATCGAAATATAATTTGGCACTCAAATACGATTTGTATACTAGCTTATCACGCAATTCATCCATTAACCTTGTAGCTTCAGCTACACGACTGCTGGATGGAAACATATTAACAAATAACTGAAATTCGTTTATTGCTTCATAGGTGTACGTTTGATCCAATCGTACTTTTGGAGATAATTTATATCGACAATAAGCATTCTGAAACTGGCATACCTCCAGTAAATCCCCTGAAGGAAAGGTTTTTACGTACTGCTCGTAATAATGACCTGCCATGAGGTAGTCTTTTAAACCAAAAAGCGATTCTGCATAGCAATAGTTAATACGCTCAGCTTTGTCACTCCCTCTAAAAATGGTGATCAACTCTTGAAATAAGGTAACAGCTCGATTGTAATCTTCTGCCTCAAAATAAGCCATTGCTTTAGTGTACTTCAATTCATAGTCAGTACTTTTTAATAGTTTTTGATATTGACTACATCCAGTCAATAGCGCAATAACAACAGCTGATATTATAGTTAAGTTCCTCATTCACAATATAAAAAAAATCCTTAAACAGGATTGTTTGATTAAAATCAGATGCAAAGATAATTTTTTCCTTTTACAATGCATAAAAACCTTTTAATCAAAACCAAATTGTTACTTTAATTTAACAGTTGGCGAATCCATTTTAATAGTTGTACTAAATAAATACCATTACTTATTTTTAAAACTACTTAAAAACATTACATTTGCCAGCAAATTTTAAACTACTACACTGTGGATATATTTGATAAAATCAAACTCAACATGGGGCCTTTAGGCCAGTATGGAAAAGAAGCCCATGGCTATTTTATGTTTCCAAAGTTAGAAGGTGAGATTGGCACTAAAATGAAATTCAGGGGCAAAGAAGTTCTTGTATGGAGTTTAAATAATTATTTAGGATTAGCCAACCACCCCGAAGTACGCAAAGCGGATGCTGAAGCATCGGCCGAATATGGACTTGCTTATCCTATGGGAGCTCGAATGATGTCGGGACAAACCAGCAAACACGAAGAATTGGAAGCTAAACTTGCCGAATTCGTGGGGAAAGAGGATGCTTATTTATTAAACTTCGGCTATCAAGGCATGATTTCAGTGATTGATACCCTGTGTGGACGAAATGATGTAGTTGTTTACGACTCAGAATCTCATGCTTGTATTTTAGACGGTCTTCGCCTACATGTTGGCAAGAGATATGTATACGGTCACAACGACATGGAGAGCCTCGAAAAACAACTTGAGAGAGCAACTATACTTGCCAAAAAACAAAATGGAGGAATTCTTGTAATTACCGAAGGAGTTTTTGGAATGGCTGGTGATTTAGGCAAATTGGATAAAATAGTTAAACTGAAAGAGAAATTCAATTTCCGTTTATTGGTTGATGATGCACATGGTTTTGGCACCATGGGTAAAACCGGAGCTGGAGTTGCTGAGCACTTTGGCGTAACCAAAGGTGTTGACGTTTTATTTGGTACTTTTGCTAAATCAATGGCCGGTATTGGTGGTTTTGTTGCATCAACCGAAGAAGTAGTTGATTACCTGCGCTATAACATGCGTTCGCAAATATTTGCCAAATCGCTTCCGATGCCTATGGTTATTGGCGCATTAAAACGTTTGGAATTATTAAAAACTCAACCTCAATTGCGCGAAAACCTTTGGAATGTTGTTCGTCATTTACAAAAAGGGCTAAAAGCAAAAGGATTTGACTTAGGTAATACCGAATCGCCTGTTACACCAGTTTATTTGACTGGAACTATTCCTGAAGCAACACAAGTGACCATGGACTTACGCGAGAACTACAACATTTTCTGTTCAATTGTAGCCTATCCTGTTATACCAAAAGGAATGCTTATGCTTCGCATTATTCCAACGGCAGTGCATACCATTGAAGATGTTGATTATACGATTAGTGCTTTTTCTGAAGTAGCAGATAAGCTAAAAGCAGGTAAATATAGCAGCGAAAAATTTGCCAGTATTTTTTAAAAAATTCTGACATCAATAAATAATCAAGAGGAGCTATTGGCTCCTCTTGTCATATAAAATCACCATCAGATTATTAAAATGGATCAACCGGATGTATATTTGTTTAATCCGACCTGCGAAATGGCCGTTGGTAATAATACAATCAGCTACCAGCCACCACTCCATTTGCAAAAATTCGAAGAACAATTATCATCGTTACCTCACATAATTGCTCAGGAAAAAGATTTTGTTATTTCCACGCCTTTTTCATCAAAACATCTCGACCATTTAAACACATCTGGTTTTAAAACACCCGCATTTGTTACAACAAATCAAATCGAATCCATTGAACTCGATGCATTAAAACCGTGGGGCTGGAGTCGTGTGGCTCATCGAAAACTGGAGCTGCTCAAACCGTTTTGCAGCCCTGCATTTAAATCATCGCCCAATTACAAATGGGTAGAAGATCACAAATTATTCTTTAGTCGCCAATCGAGCTACAAGCTTTGTCGATCTATTTTTGAAAACAATTCCAGCTTCAACTTATTGGATATTCCGCATCCTCCGGTAATAATAACCAGCATGGATGAACTCAAAAATCTAAGATTTATTGAAAAAGGATGGGTTGCTAAATCGCCCTGGAGCTCTTCAGGTAGAGGAATCGTTTTTGTGAAAAACACACTCCCATCGCAAGCAGAACAAAAGCTATTGCAAACTATTTTAAAACAGCATAAGTTTTTTGTGATTGAACCCTGCCTAAATAAATTGGCCGAAACATCGCTTCAATTCCATATTCATCCTAACGGAGATATCGATTATTTAGGACACGCATTTTTTGTTACCAATGATGCTGGCAAATTTAGTGGCTCTATAATTGATCTTTACCCTAATTCCGTTACGTCATTAATCCCAATCAACCAAATAAAGGATGCTATTGATGAGGCTGTAGAAAATTTATTGAAAGCACTTTTAAAACTCAAAATTCACCTATATTACAATGGTCCAGTTGGTATTGATGCCATGTTTCATCAGACTCAGAATGAAATATTTCTTCACCCAGCAATTGAAATAAATATCCGACATAGCATGGGATATTTAACCCTTGCGCTTCGAAAAAAAGTTCATCCCTTAGCTACTGGATTTTGGGAGATCGATTTTCATCAAAAGCAACATCGTTTATCAACCATTAGTCAGACACCTCTGGAAATGGAAGATGGGTTCATAAAAAAAGGAGAGATTGCTTTAACCCCTCCTGAAAATGAATTTATTGCTCGAATGATAATTAATTAAACGACAGAACTATTGCTGTGCAAAATAATGATAAAACCATGGAATCGTTTCAATCCCATTATAGAACTGATCCAACAGAAAATTCTCGTTGGGTGAATGGATGGCATCCGACTCTAAACCAAAACCTAACAATAGCCATTTATCAATAAATTAGATTAAGCCCGAGCCTTTTAATTCAATATGAACGGACACCATTTCATCGTAAAACACTTGTCCATATTTACGAATAATGGGTTCTTTTAAAAACTGATAAACGGGTACACCTTTTGACTTACCTAGCACTCGCGCCGGATTGCAAATTGGCCAATTATGATAATTCAAAGCCTCGTATTTCGACATTTTCTCAACACGAATTGGATATAAATGACAAGATATTGGCTTTTTAAAATCAATTAGTCCTTGTGCGTAAATTTTCTCGATGGCACAACTGCAAACCCCATCCTCCTCAAAAACGGCATACACGCACTCTTTGCCATTAATAATTGGAGTTACTTTGTCTTCATCCATATCAATCACCCACTTGCCTTGCTTTTCAATTTCGGTAATTGATTGAGCCGAAAGAAGCGGCTTAACTAAAGGATATATCTTCTCAAGAATTTCGGTTTCAGCATCTTCTAATGGCGCACCACTTTCTCCTTCAACACAGCAAATCCCGAGACATTTGGGTACATCGCAAATAAACTGCTTCTCAAACACATCTAGCGAAATAAGCTTATCATCTATCTGAACCATAATTTAATACACTATTACTTTACACAAAACTGTTTCTTTTTTCGCAAAAAATAACCCTCCATAACAGAGGGCTATTTTAATTTTAAACATTATACTATTGAAGTGATATCAATGATTTCCCGGTCATACTTTCTGGCTTATCAATGCCCATAAGGGTTAAGATAGTTGGAGCCACATCGGCCAAAATACCTTCTTTGATCGTGCCCTTACGCTTAGTCACCCAAATAAAAGGAACAGGATTCAAGGAGTGAGCCGTATTAGGAGATCCATCTTCGTTAACTGCAAAATCAGCATTCCCATGATCGGCAATAATAATTGCCTCATAACCATTTGCTTTCGCTGCTTCAACAACTTCCTTTAAACAATTATCAACTGCTTTTACAGCCTCTAAAATTGCACTATAAACACCGGTATGTCCCACCATATCGCCATTGGCAAAATTAAGAGCAATAAAATCAACACTCTTTTTATTTAATTCAGCAACAACGGCGTCTTTTACTTCATTCGCACTCATTTCGGGTTGCAAATCGTAAGTTGCCACTTTAGGTGAGTTAATTAAAATGCGGCTTTCTCCTTCGAACACCTCTTCGCGTCCGCCCGAAAAGAAAAAAGTGACGTGAGCATATTTTTCGGTTTCGGCGATTCGCAATTGTTTTAACCCAGCTTCTGAAATCACCTCACCAATTGTGTTCGACACATTATCCTTATCGTACAAAATATGCATGTCTCTAAACGACGAATCATAAGGAGTCATGGTACAATAATACAACGGAAGGGTTTTCATGCCATGTTCAGGCATATCTTTTTGAGTAAGAACATAGGTGATTTCACGAGCTCTGTCGTTACGGAAGTTGAAGAATACAACTACATCGCCTTCTTGAATAGTTCCAACAGGCTTTCCGTTGGCATCAACTGAAACAATTGGTTTTATGAATTCATCGGTAACACCATCGGTGTACGATTTTTTTATTTCGGCTAATACATCAGTGGTAGCTGCGCCAACACCTTTAACCATTAAATCATATGCTTCTTTCACTCGCTCCCAGCGCTTATCTCTATCCATCGCATAGTAGCGTCCAATAACCGTTGCAACCGCAGCTGGCTTACCTTTGATATTATCTAAAAGCTCAACCATAAATTCATAGCCACTGCGTGGATCAGTATCGCGTCCATCCATAAATGCGTGGATAAAACTTTTCGCGATTCCAAATTCAGCAGCAACATCAACCAATTTATATAAATGCTCCTGAGCACTATGAACACCTCCTTTAGAAACTAAACCTAAAAAATGTACTTGCTTGCCTTTTTCTTTTGCGTAGGTTAATGCTTTTACCAACTCAGGATTTTGAGAAATTGAGTTATCGCGACAAGCAATATTAATTTTCACCAAATCCTGATACAATACTCGTCCCGCACCAATATTTAAGTGACCTACTTCGGAATTCCCCATCTGACCATCGGGCAAACCTACATTTTCACCTGATGCTTGTAGCTGAGAGTGGGGATAATTTTTCTCCAAGCTATGAAAATAAGGTGTCTCCCCTTTTTCAATGCAGTCCGACTCTGATTTATTTCCGTAACCCCATCCATCTAGGATGATGAGAATAGTTTTTTGGTTCATATCTAGTTGTTTTTGTGTACTTAATTATTAAATGAGGTGCAAAATTACAATTTTTTACACTGATTAAAAAGTAACCTATCTCAAATTAAGTTACTTTTAGTTTTTGATTATGTAATTCATTAAAAGTAAAACAATTAAGAAGCTGTTTGAATTTTATAGATGTCTAGATTATATAAAAGAAGATGAAAAGACAAGAAGATGAAATTAGAATGTTCATCATCTGGAATTATCTAAAATAGCTTCTATATCTCAAATATCTATTATTTTTCCGATCTCTGTATTCATTTAAATTAATAGGTATAGGCGTTTAGGTCTCCCAATTTGAATAATATAATTACCTTTGTCAAATGATTGCAAGGGAAAAATTTATAGGAGTTAATTCAATAACATTTAATAGAAGATTTAAAAACAATAATGATTGTTATGAATATA
>JBBQUP010000088.1:0-14239 GCA_038212305.1 Bacteroidales bacterium | reverse complement strand
AAAAAAGTAATGAGAAGAATTACGTAATATAATCCAAATAATTATTCAAATTTCTAGTGCGAGTTGATTCTTCTTACTTTTTGTTTTGATACAAAAAGTAACAAAAAGATCAAGAAAATCTGATGCTACAACCCACAAGCCTACTCCTGCCCGCCAGATTTTCGGGCTTACGCGCTTTCGCTACGCGATTTGGGTTTGCTTATAACAGTATTTCCTCATTATTAATTTGTTTGGACGCATTGAAATGTAAACCATGAAATACTGCTCCCTAAACAGATAAGGGCAAGCACAATAGTTTACTGACTGAAAAATCACAGCGTTAGACAATTACAATGGTTTGCAGGTCATAAATATGTAAGCAGTACCGAAAAATACCAGTTGAATAATTTAGATAACTTACAATGCAAATTAGTTAAGTTCCATCCGTTGGTAAATCAAGTAATGTTTAATCTGTGATATCCAATTAAAATTATATTTTTGCAACTCAAACATCAACGAAACGAAAAAAGAAATGCAGATAATACCCGACGAAATTATAGTCAACAAAATATACGTCATGCGGGGTAAGAAGATAATGGTTGACCGCGACTTGGCGGAACTTTACGGCGTAGAAACAAGGGTTTTAAACCAGGCTGTAAGACGAAATGAGAAACGGTTTCCTGATGATTTTATGTTTCAAATGACTTTTGAGGAAATGCAAGATTGGAAATCACAAATTGTGATATCCAATACCGAAAAGATGGGATTAAGAAAACCTCCTTTGGTTTTTAACAGAACAGGGAGTTGCCATGTTATCAAGTGTTTTGAATAGTGAAAGAGCCATAATGGTAAACATTGCCATTATCAGGATATTTACTAAAATGCGTGAATTACTGTCCACACATAAAGAAATATTACTAAAGCTGGAACAGCTTGAAAGGAAAGATGTTGAACATGACGACAAAATCATGCTTATTTTTGAATACCTCAAGCAGTTTGAAAAAGCCAAACAACAAGAATTAGATCAAATAAATCGTCCTAAAATTGGTTTTAAACCAGCTGAAGAATAATCCAAAGCTGGCCATAGCGTGGTCAATAAGCCAATTTGTTCGGTGTATGTCTTTAGCTAATTCGCTCGTTTCAAGGGGTTTTGCTTTTATAGAGCAGCAAACAATGGGGTATAATTCGTTAAAATTTTTTGTCAGCGAATTCCGCTAATTATTTCTAAATCAAATAATCAATTTTACAAACCACACCACCAAACACATCTGCGAAGCATTAAACAAAAAAACATCCTTATAAGGCGGAGTGCTGTTTGAGCGAAGTGCAGCGGAACGAGTTCAGTCCGTCAAGCCTTTTTTGGTTACTTTTTTGGGCGCAAAAAAGTGATGAAGAATTAAACACTGAGGCAGTGAGACGCTGAGGGTTTATATAAAAAAGAGAGGCTTAATGGACAAAATTGCGGAATATTGTCCAAATAATTATTCGAATTTCTAGTGTAAGGTAGTTATCCTTAACTTTTTGTCTTGATCCAAAAAGTAACAAAAAAATCAAGATGAAACGATGCTACAACCCTCATGGCCTTCTCTTGCTCGCCGTTTCATCATAGCCTACGCGCTTTCGCTACGCGAGTTGGGGATGAGGGATTAATAGCAGAGGCTGATAAATCAATTTTACAAACCACACCACCTTACACAGCTGCAAAGCATAAAACAAAAAACATCCTTATACGGCGGAGTGCTGTTTGAGTGAAGTGAAGCGGAACGAGTTCAGTCTGTCGAACAATATTTATGTAATGCTTAACGTTAATTATTGATCCAAATAGTTGCGAACCGGGTTGGCATACATTTCCAATAAGGTTCGAAAGATAAAATCATAATCGCCTCCTTTAACTCTTTTGGTATGTTCATCAATGTATGACAAAAACTTATTTTTATCATCTTCGGTGTAAAACGCTTTGTGGTTATTGTTGTCGTAAACCATATCGCAGGCAACAAAATTACCTGGCCATAATTTATAGTTCTTATGAATCTGATCGTCAATGCTTTCAGCAAGAGCTTGCAGCTGATCGTTTTTATTTCCCAGCAATGAAATCTGATCTAATTCCTTGTCAATGGGTGTGCCTAGCGCGAAATGAACTCTTCCTTTACGTCCGGTTAAGCCAGTAGCCATGTGTTTTAAATCATCGGCCTGCGATTTTTTATAACCCGTATCGTCGCGTTTTTGCTGAAACTCATGAGCTTTTAAGTAATCACATGGATCCAACTCATAGGATATGGCAACTGGAACAATTTTAAGTGGTTTGAAATTCTCGCCAAATGCACCTGTCCCACTTAAGTTGATCATTTTGAGCAAGCTAACTTGTGTACGATCATCTCCATCTTTTGATCGTCCTTCTCGCTGGGCTATCCAAATGCTATTCTTTTTCTGAGTAAGTGTATAGCGAATGTATGCCGACAAGCGTGCAGAACTTTCGAGCATTTGCCGTGCCGGTAAATTCCTGTTCACAATAAATGATCGATTGAGTTTAACTAAATCGGTTATCCAAGGAAGTATTAACAGGTTATCTCCAATTGCAATTTCGGTTGTATCTCTGTTGTTCTCGACTAATAAGATATTTAAAATAGCCGAATCTAATACAATGTCGCGATGGTTAGAAACAAATAGGTACGATTCATTTGCATCAAGGTTTTCTATTCCAGTAAGAGTTGCTCCTTCTGATGTGGTTTTTAATACCTGCTTCACATAGGGGTAAATAACTTCAGTCTGAAAGTCTTTAACCGTGTTGTAGCTAAGCAGTTTTTCAATAAATTGTTCAATCGGTACATTAGGGTATAAAAACTGGACAAGATTCAAAAAGCTTTTTTCGTTTTTTAAACGTTCAAATACTTCCTGAATTTCATGGTCTTCGTAAGGTTGTATTGATTTGAAATCGAGATTCTCAATCATTATATTTTCAATCGTTAAAAAATAAACTATAAAATTAGTGCAATCGTTCGAATAAAAAAACGATTGAGGTGATTATCCTATTATTAAACTTTATCGTTTAAAATATTCCAATACTCTAAAGCCCTGCGAGTGTGAGGAATAACTATGGTTCCACCAACAATGTTAGCCACTGAAAATATTTCTAAAATTTCAGGAGTTGATACTTCTTGTTCTAAACATTTTTCTAGATGGTACTTAACACAGTCGTCGCAACGTAAAACCATTGAACTCACCAAGCCTAGCATCTCTTTGGTTTTCGAGCTCAAAGCTCCTTCGGCATAGGTGTTTGTGTCGAGGTTAAATAATCGCTTTAAAACTAAATTATCAGAGTTAAGAATTTGTTCGTTCATTTTTGAACGATAGTCGCGAAATTCTTTTATTTTTTCGTTCATAGCATTTAATTTATTGGTATTCCAATTAATGTGGCGGTAGTTACACTCGTTATTTTAATACGAACTAAATCGCCAATTTTCAAGTCGTTTTTAGGAAAAATAATGGTTTTGTTTTGAGCCGAACGGCCATGCAAGTCTTCTTTTGATTTCTTTGAAATGCCTTCCACCAATACTTCAAACTCTTTACCAATATCAGCTTTATTGCTTTTATGCGATAGTTGTTGTTGCAGTTTAATTATTTCTTGAAGTCGTCTGCTCTTTATTTCTTCGGACACATTGTCGGGTAAGTTTTCGCTAGCTTGTGTTCCAGGTCGTTCTGAATATTTAAACATATACGCCAAATCAAATCCAGCCCATTCCATTAGAGATAAGGTTTCTTGATGCTCGTCCTCTGTTTCGGAGTGAAAACTGCTTAATATATCGGTTGATAGACCACAATTAGGCAGAATAGTTTTTATCGCTATAATCCTATCCATGTACCATTCATGCGTGTATTTGCGATTCATCAGTTTTAAAATACGACTACTGCCCGATTGTATTGGAAGATGTATGTGATTGCAGATATTCTCGTATTTTGCCATCGTGTGTAGTATCTCATCATTCATATCTTTTGGATGCGACGTGGCAAACCGAATACGTAAAGTTGGAAAGGATTGAGCTATTAATTCAAGCAATAACGCGAAGGTTACAGGTTTTTTTTCACCCTCTTCCCATAAAAATGAATTAACATTTTGACCCAATAGCGTCACTTCTTTGAATCCTCGTTGTTGAAGGTCGGTGATTTCATTTAAAATACTGTGAGTATTGCGGCTTCGTTCGCGTCCTCGAGTATATGGCACAATGCAATAAGAACAAAAATTATTGCATCCACGCATAATAGAAACGTATCCCGAGATTTTATTTCCACTGATTCGAGCTGGGATAATGTCGCTATATGTTTCTGAATTAGAGAGCTCTATATTAATGGCGTTGATGCCTGTTTCGGCCATTCCAACCAAATTAGGAAGATCTAAATAAGCATCAGGCCCAACAACAATGTTGGCTCCTTGGTCAAACAATTTGTCCTTAACCCTTTCGGCCATGCAACCAATAATACCAATGATGAGGTTGGGATTTTTCTTTTTTAATGATTTCAATTCTTTTAATCTTCCCAAAACTCTTTGTTCAGCGTTTTCACGAATTGAGCAGGTATTAATAAATATAGCATCTGCATTTTTGTAATCAGATGTAATTCCATATCCAGCCATGTCCATAACCGATGCAACAACTTCGCTGTCAGCTGCATTCATTTGACAGCCATAGGTTTCGATATACAACTTACGATCCAACGATTCGGTTGATACTGGTTTTATCTGTGTTAAACGAATTGGTTTTATTGAGTTTTTCATTCGCCGTAAAATCAATTATAATACTCCTTTATGGGGATGCAAAATTACATTAACCTTTTCATTTGGCAAAAAAAATTATTAATGAACTGAATTGCAATTAGTTTGTAGTAAATGTCTTTGGTTTTAAGATAGTGCTGAATGTGTTTTGTGACTCATTTGTTATTGCTTAGCTAATAGTCGTTTAATGTTTTAATAATAATTGTTGACTTTTTTGTGTGTAGATATTAAACGTTTTACTAAATTCGATAATTGATACAAACACATTGACATATGAAAAGAGTTTTAGTTCCTGTCGATTTTTCGGAGGCCTCCATTAAAGCATTTAGTTTTGGTATTGAGTTGGCCAATTTGCTGAAAGCTGATTTGCGTTTTATGCATGTAGTAACAGGTAAACACTATGCTCCGGTGTTTGAAGATTCCTCAGACATGAAGTTATCTGGTCAGGCTTACGATTGGATGGAAAAGCTAAAGCAAGAGAATGAGCGAAAATATAAAGTGCCAGGAGGTAAGTTTGATTATAAAATTCGCGAAGGTAACGTAACTAAAGAAATTACCAACCAAGCCAAGTACGATGATTCAAGTATTATTGTATTGGGTTCGCATGGCATATCGGGTTTTGAAGATAAATGGATTGGATCTAATGCCTACCGGTTAGTTATTAGTGCTCCATGTCCAGTGTTATTAATTAGAAAAAGCTTCGAACAAAAGGCATTTAAAAAAATTGTAATGCCAGTTGATATTAAAAAGTCGAGTCGATTAAAAGTTCCTGTTATTGCAGGAGTGGCCAAACTTTTTCAAGCCAAAGTTTATGTAGTTGGTTTAAAAGAGACTAATTTCTCATCTATACTTAATAGTATTCGGGTTATTATTCATCAAGTAGAGCATTATTTGAAAGATTTTGTGGGTGTTGAAACGGAAAGTGCTATTTTAACTGGCAAGAATTTGCCTCGAAAACTATTAGAGTATTCTGCTAGTATTGATGCGGATTTAATAGCTATTCAAATAAATCATGATTCCAATCCATTTTCGGATTTAATAAAACCTTTTGCTAACGAAATAATTAATTACGCAGATAGACCTGTTTTAGTTGTGCCAACAATAGAATAGGCATTATCTTTGCTATCGAAATACTCTGAGTAAATTATCAGAGTATTCGATTTAATAAATTTATTAAAGCATTTTAAGGTGAAGTACTTGATTGGTTTTATTTTTATTGCAATAACATTACAGGCATATGGTCAGGATGAGCAAGATATATTTTTGCGATTATCCACTCCATCAAAAAATGGAGGAAAAGTGGTGGTTGATCAAGATCCTACCATTGCAGCCATGGTTCGTAACCATGTAGAGCAAAACAAAACACACACAACTATTGAAGGGTATAGAGTTCAAATCTATTCAGGAAGTGGGCAAAATTCGAAAAATGAAGCTCAGGATGTAAAAGGTGTGGCTATGAGTCAGTTTCCTGTCCAAAAAGTATATTTAACTTACACAGCTCCATTTTGGAGAGTTCGAATGGGCAATTTCCGAACAAAAAGCGAATCATTGCAAACTTATTATCAGCTAAAACGGTCATTCCCCAATTGTTATCCTGTAAAAGAGAATGCTATCCGAATTGATGATCTTTAAATGAGTTGATATAAGTATTCTATTGATAATAAAAGTCAGTCTGGTTGTTCATTTTTTTGAATAAATAGGTTTTTTATTGCTCAGACTTAAAGCGGTTTAACGGTATATTCATGTTAATCATTCATAAAAGATAAATTTAAGATTGGGCATATAAAAAATTAAGGATAAATTTGCCGCTCATTCAATTATTAAGTATATCATGAGCGATCAGGTAAAACACGAGTGTGGAATAGTTCTAATTCGGTTATTAAAGCCTCTTTCTTACTATCAAGAGAAATATGGAACTTGGATGCATGGGATAAATAAGTTATACTTGCTCATGGAAAAACAGCACAATCGTGGACAAGACGGTGCAGGTGCTGTTAACTTAAAGTTAAATCAGGTTCCAGGACGAAAATACTTCTCGCGCGTTCGTTCAAATAAATCCAACCCCATAAAGGATGTGTTTGAACACATTCATCAACCCATGGAGGAGATTGCCAATAATAATCCTCATTTACTAAAGGATGCTGTTTGGGCAAAAGAGAATGTGCCATTTGCTGGAGAATTGTATTTAGGGCATCTTCGATATGGAACTTTTGGCAATAGCAGCATTGATTACGTTCATCCGGTTATGCGTGAAAATAACTGGAAATCGAGGAATTTGGTGTTGGCGGGTAATTTTAATCTTACCAATGTTGATGAAATATTTAATAATCTGGTTGATCTTGGTCAACATCCCAAAGATTTTACCGATACCGTTACCATTCTCGAAAATGTAGGCCACTTTTTGGATGAGGAAAATCAATTGTTGTTTCGTCAATTTAAAAATGAAGGCCATAAGAATCAAGTAATATCTGAATACATCGAACAACATTTAGATGTACGAAAAGTCTTAGAACGCTCCAGCCGACGTTGGGATGGTGGTTATGCTATTGCCGGATTAATTGGACATGGCGATGCTTTTGTGTTGCGCGATCCTTGGGGAATTCGACCAGCTTGGTATTATGCAAACGATGAAATTGCTGTTGTAGCAAGTGAACGCCCTGTTATTCAGACTGCTATAAATGTTCGAGCCTGCGATGTTAAGGAATTAAAACCTGGGCACGCCTTAATTATTAAAAAGGATGGACGAATTAGTGAAGAGTTGGTTCAAGTACCACAAACTCGCAGCTCGTGTTCATTTGAGCGTATCTATTTCTCGAGAGGAAGTGATAAAAGTATCTACAAAGAGCGGAAAGAATTAGGTCGTCTTTTGGCATCAACCCTACTTGAAAAAGTTGATTACGACATTGAAAATACTGTATTTAGTTATATTCCAAATACTGCCGAAACAGCCTTTTTTGGTTTGATAAAAGGGATTCGCGATAATTTGAATGTCATCAAAATACAAAAAATAAAAGAGGCAGATGGCAAAATGGATGAACAAGAGCTGCATAAACTCTTGTCGCTTGAACCGCGAGTTGAGAAAATTGCCATTAAGGATGTTAAGATGCGTACCTTTATCACTGATGATTCCACGCGCGATGACTTGGTTGCTCACGTTTATGATGTGACCTACGGTGTTGTGAAGAACAACGTGGATACATTGGTAATTATTGATGATTCGATTGTTCGAGGAACGACATTAAAAAAGAGCATTTTAAAAATATTGGATCGCCTTCATCCAAAAAAAATAATTATTGTTTCCTCGGCACCTCAAATTCGATACCCCGATTGTTATGGTATTGATATGGCTAAGCTAAAAGATTTTTGTGCTTTTGCGGCTGCAATTGAATTGCTAAAAGAGCGTGGCATGCAAAACGTTATCGATAATGTTTACAAACAGTGCAAGGATCAACAAAATTTGCCTAAGGAAGAGATTGTGAACTACGTGAAAGAGATTTATCGCCCCTTTTCGCCTGAAGAAGTTTCGGCAAAAATAGCGCAAATGTTGAGACCTGAAGATATTGAAGCTGAAGTTGAAATTGTTTTTCAAACCATCGAAAACCTTCATGCAGCCTGTCCTAATGATTTAGGTGATTGGTATTTTACAGGAAATTATCCTACCTCAGGCGGTAATAAAGTTGTCAACACATCGTTTATTCACTTTGTGGAAGGAATTAATCAACGAGCTTATTAATTGAGTAGCGAGAAAGTGGCATCTAGATAGCTGAATGCGTCCGTTGGATGATTATTGATATAGCTTTTACTTCGTTGATGCCCTAATCGAACAACAATGGCATTTCCACCATTGATACCCGTAAAAGTCAACTTTTTTATTAGTTGATTGATCGATTAAACTGTTATTTGGATTAGTAAAATTAGCTAAGTAGGTTGAATCAATTATTTGTTTTCCCAAGAATTTCCCATGATGGATAATTAACGCTCCAAGTCAAGCAAAGTCACGAGCGCAGCTGTTTATACAACAATAGGCTTTTTCAGTTCCATTGTCAGCATCCAGCGACCATAGAGCATCTTTTTCGGCTCCCAATGGTTTCCATAGCTTTTCCGATGCATAGTCAGCTAAGTGTTTTCCTGTTGCCTTGACTAAGATGGCTGCTAATATTTGTGTGTCACCACTTTTATACGAAAAATAGTTTCCCGGTTTTTCAGTTATTTCAATACCAACTATTAATTTATTCAGATTGTTACCATAATATGCTTGAGTTGTAATGGACTAAGGCGATGAATAGCTCTCGTTCCAGTTACTTCGTGAGCTCATGGTTAATAAATGTTTGATGGTTAGCTCCGTTGTTGTGTGATTAATTAAATTGGGGATGAAATCGCGAACAGGTTGATCAATATTTTTAATGTATCCATCGCGAATGGCAGCGCCAATTAACAGAGATACAACACTTTTTGCCATCGAAAAGGAGTTCGAAAGCGTGGTGTCAGTCGTCTCTTTAAAGTATTTTTTGAAAAATATTGAATCGTTTTGAATAATTAAAAAGGCGGTTGATTGATAGAGGTTGAGCGTATCTAAATATTTAGACTCCAGTTGTTTGTTGTTGTAGTTGTCGCTAAGTGCCCATGGATATGGCAGTGCTGTTTTTATAATTCGGTTGTGAAAAAGATGATAATCATCGATGTCGACATAGCTATAAATAATTGCTTTTCTTAAGTAGCTTGGAGCAATTAGCCAAAGCGTTACAAGAAATGCTACAATAGTTATAAGATGATAAAAGTTTTTGATGATGGTTTTTTCATTAATCGATTTGGATATTGGCTCAGTTCATTTACTCAGGCTTCCATTCTCGAACATGAATTAAATCGGGAAAGGCGGTGGGTTTATATATCGATTTTGAGGTAAACAATCTTAAGCACTCCTGAATTCCTTCGGAAATGGATGGGTGAGGATAAAATATCTGCAGCACTTCATCTAAACTGTTGCGTTGGTTTATTAAGTGAGCGACCGACACAATAAATGCCGAAGCTTGAGGACCCGCAGCACGCATTCCTAAAATGTGGTTGTGATCGTCGTTACTAACTATGATTTTTACAAATCCATTGGTGTTCCGCATGGCAATAGCTCTGTTCACCAAAATGTTTGAATAAAATGCTACTTTATATGGAATTCCCTTCTCTTGTAATTTTTTCTCGTTCATACCTACAGCCGCTACTTCGGGTTTAAAAAACATGAGCGTACTCATGTTGCGATAGTCGAGCGGATAACCAGGGTCGTTAGAGATTTTTTCTACAGCCAAACGTCCTTGAAGTTCCGCAACGCTGTATAGCTGAGCATGTCCTGTGATGTCGCCAGCAGCATAAATATGGCAAGTGCCAGCTTCATCGTAAAGCATGCAATCGTCTTTAATTTGCACAGTTCCATTTGCTGTTTTTTCGATGCCAATACTTTCAAGACCTAAGTTGTCAGTATTTGGAATTCGACCAATCGCCACTAAAGCAATATCAACTTCAATTACTTTGCTGTGACCATCGTCGTAGTCGAGCACAACTTCTAAGTGATCGGTATGTTTGCGTATTGTTCGCAGGCTTGCTGTGTAATGAATTATAACCCCATTTTCTTCCAGATTTTTAGATACAAAGTCACTTACATCATTATCTTCAACAGGTATTACCCGGTTGGCTCTATCGAGCAGATGCACTTCGGTTTGCTTGAAATTTGAGAAAATGGTGGCAAATTCACAACCTATTATCCCAGAGCCAATAATTAGCATCCGCTCAGGAAATTTATCTAATCCTAAAATATGATCCGATGTAATAATTCGTTCTCCATCAATATGTAACGAAGGGATTTCTAGGGGACGTGAGCCTGTTGCAATAATAAAATAGTCGGCAGTGAGTTGTTTGGTGTTATCTATTGAAGTGACTTCAACGGTATGTGCATCCATAAAATGAGCCCATCCGTATTCCAGCACTATTGAACCTTTGGTTTCGTTTTTAGGCGAATAGGTTTCTATTTGACTAAGCATTTGGTATTGCTTTTCTTTAGCTGCTTTCAATACCGTTTTTCGAACTTCGTTAAAGTCAACACCTAATCCCGATGCTCTATAGCCGCGGTCTACTCTTGCGGCAACGGCATAGTCTTGCGATAGTTCATAGAGTGTTTTCGATGTTAATGCACCATTCATTATCCCAGCGCCTCCTAGGTGTCTTCCTTCAATTAAGCAGACGTTTAATCCATGGTCGAGGGCACGCATCGCAGCCGAGAAGCCGCCTGGACCACTGCCAATAATTATAAGATCATATTGATACATGGTCGGGATTGGTTTATTGATGATTTTTTAAATCGTTGGGATCGAAACTTTCTACATGCCGCTCAATTTTTGTTTTGTATAAATCTTTAATTGATAAAATTATTCCTGTTTCCTCAACATCACCAAAATCATCGTTTATAGCAGTGCCAAAAGTTCGCATCGATGGAGACAAGTTCATATAGGCATTAATTAAAGGAGGAATATTTTCGCCTAATTCGCGCACTCGTTTATTTAATATTTTATAATCATCCATGAAATTAGTTCCTTCAAATATATTGGATAATTGATCATCAGTCATAACAAGCTTAACGGGGTAATATGGATAAACCAGATTATCTTTATCGCGAAAGTATTTTCGCATAAAACCTAATATTAAATCACGAGCTGTTTGATTGAAATGGGTGTACATGGTAACTTTACCAAAGAAGTAAAGCATTTCGGGGTTTTTTATTGTTAAACCACCCAATCCATCCCAAAGATTGTCAAGTGCATAAAGACTTTTAGCCCCCATTTTAGAAGATTGGTATTGAGGCTGAACAAATGAGCGTCCTAACTCAATGGTTTGTCCTAAAAAGTCATTGATGAATTGTTCTGAAAAGTGAAACATATGACTGGTTGCTAAGCATTTAATTCCATCAGGATCAGCCTTCACCTTATCGCCCATAATGTAGCGATAGCCGCCGAGTATTTCTTTTTCGTCGGGATCCCAAACAATTAACTGTCGATAGGGAGTTGGGTTGGTATCATACTCATCAATATCGACTGCTTTTCCTGTACCACCACCGGCTAACCGAAATGTAACTTCGCGCAAACGTCCTACTTCTTGCATTAGAATTGACGATTCATGAGCATCAAAGTCATATATCCGGTTATTTCCTTTGTTGGTTTTTCTCACAAAACGCTCTTTTGTAAGCTCTCCTTCAATTATCTCACTGGGTATTTGATCTAATACACGTTCTGCTTGTTTCATTGGTTATTGTTTGTTATTCAAATTTTAGCAATTTTAAATAGTGTCAGTTATGCATTGTATTACTTTAAAGCATAACATTTTTCCCTGATTTTTGTTGTCCAAAAGGCACTATTATTGTTCTTTAAGTCTTGGTAGGGTATAGGTTCACCAAAACTGACTACTATTTTTTTGTCTCTTAATTTAAACATTTCTTCAGCCAGCCAAAGCATCTCGAAATTACTCTTAATACCTAGGTTTTTCCGAAGGTTTGCTAAGTTATAGAAAAAATCGCTGTTTCTACCCGAAATATGAACAGGAACAATGCTTCGCTCGTAAGTAATTGCTTTTTTTAAAAAAGTTGTCTTCCAAGGCAAATCAATAATTTCACCTTTTATTTTTCGGGAAACTAATCCGGCAGGGAAATACAATACATGACTATCTGAGCTAAATGCATCATTCATTAATTGAGCAGCTCTTTTACTGTTAGCACCATGCTTATTTATGGGGATAAACCAATCTTTCATGGTTTTAATATTTAGCAAAATGTCGTTCACAGGAAATTTTAAATGTTGAAATCGGCTTCCAACAGCAGTCATGAAAGCTACTCCATCCAATCCTCCCAATGGATGATTGGATACAAATAAATATCGACCCTCTAAAGGAATTTTAGCAACTCCTTTAACTTCAACGGTTGCATTAAAAAGCTCCACTAGCGATGCGTTAACCAGCTCTATTTCAGTGTGATTACTGTTTCTTTCTAAAAAATCATTGATTTCATCCTGATGTACCAGTCTTTTTAAATAGCGAATAATAAAACCAGGTATTAACTGATGTAATGCAGGGTTTTTCGATGCAAACACATGGTCAACATCAATGAGTTTACTCTTCGTAGTATTTTGGTTTTTGTTAGTCGAATTCATGGGTTTTATGGAAATGAGGTTCAATGATAGGAAATATTTTTAAAACGGGTATAGCTTTTAGTGGGTTTTTCAGTTCATTTTTTCAGTTCAAAAAAAACTTATCAACAAAATGGAATAAAGTGGGTGGAAGTGGTTGATTGTGGTTTAAAATTTATATATTTTTACACCATAAAACTATTGGATGATGATCACATTTGTTGGTGATTTTGAATGTAAAACTGATGACAAAGGCCGCGTTGTCTTGCCTTCAGCGTTTAAGAAAGCGCTGAATGGAGGTGAGGACATGCGTTTTATTATCCGAAAAGATCTGTTTGAATCATGCCTAACATTGTTTCCTTATTCCGAATGGGAGTTGGAGTTAAACCGGGTGAGAGAAAAACTGAACATGTATAATCGTGAGCATAGCAGGTTTATACGCGATTTTTTTAAAGGATCGGCCGAAGTGTCTTTAGATGGCAATGGTCGGTTTTTAATTCCAAAACGATTGGCCGAGTTGGTGGGTTTGGACAGAGAGTTGGTAATGGTTGGAGTAGATAATAAAATTGAGATTTGGGATAAAGCTACCTATGAAAATACCGGTTTAAATTTAGACGGTTTAGCGAATATGGCTGAGAAATTATTAGGCGGCACCCTTTAATAATAAGATATTAATCGATTCACATGAGCTACCAGTATCATATTCCGGTTTTGTTGCACCAGTCTGTAGATGGACTAGATATAAAGCCTAATGGTGTTTATGTTGATTTAACGTTTGGTGGCGGAGGCCATAGTCGCGAAATCTTGAATCGGTTAGAAAGCGGAAAACTTATAGTGTTTGATCAAGATGCAGATGCCTTTGAAAATCGAATTGATGATTCGAGGTTAGTTTTCGTTCGTCACAACTTTAAATATTTGCAGAACTTTTTAGCCTATCTAAATATCGATAAAGTAGATGGAATACTTGGTGATTTAGGCGTTTCGTCGCATCATTTCGATAGCGCCGAGAGGGGTTTCTCATTCCGATTTGATGGGCTTTTAGATATGCGCATGAATCAGAAAACCTCTAAAACTGCCGCGATAATTTTAAACTCCTATTCTCAACCCGATTTAGTGACCGTTTTTCGTCATTACGGAGAGCTTCAAAATGCTTCGCGATTAGCATTTGAAATTGTTAAAATCAGGGAGACGATTCCATTTGAAAATACTGCTCAACTGCGCGAATTAGCTACCCGATTTGCTCCAAAACGTGATCAGTCGAAATTTTTAGCTCAAGTATTTCAAGCTTTACGCATTGAGGTAAATGGCGAAATGGATGTGTTAAAATCGTTGCTAAGTC
>JBBQUP010000087.1:0-14344 GCA_038212305.1 Bacteroidales bacterium | reverse complement strand
TGAATATCATTTTAGATACAATAGAAGGTCAAATATGGATACAATATTCGATGTGTTACTAAGAAAGATGGTGAATTATAAATAAATATGAATAAAATCAGTACTTAACAAGGGAGGTCTAAGCGCCTATACCTATAAATTAAATTTAAACAGGTACTAAATCAGCTAGTCAGGTTAAAAATAAACCTATCTAAATGTATTAATTGATGAACTCAATTAGGATTAAGCTCATTTATGCATCGATAAATCCAATAACGAAAACCAAAAAACAGATGAATGGTTCAAAAAGTTAGTTACTTTTGTACTGATCATTCAACCGCTAATATAAATGGAATCCGAACAAAAGAAAGACAAACTTGTACCAGAACCTGCATTACGAAGAATGCCATGTTATTTGGCCTATGTAAAGTTGGCTCATACTAAAGGATACAAATTTGTTTCCTCAACCCACATTGCTCGTGATATGGGTATTGATCACACGCAGGTAACTAAAGATTTATCATACACACCGATAACAGGTAAAACCCGCGTTGGTTACGAGGTTGAGCCACTGATAGAAACGCTCGAAGAGTTTTTAGGATTTCGAGTTATGGACAATGCATTTTTATTTGGTGCAGGAAGTTTAGGAACAGCGTTGCTTCACGATCATGGACTAAAACAGTTTGGACTAAAAATAGTGACTGCGTTTGATATCAGGCCCGAAATTATTGGACGAACCATTGAAGGAGTTGAGATTAAAAATTTAGATGTATTTTTATCCTATTCTCAAAGCCCAGTTAAGGTTGGGATACTAACTGTACCGGTTGAAAATGCTCAAAGCACAGCTGAATTAATGGTTAGTAAAGGAATAAAAGCCATTTGGAATTTTACTCCTGTACGAATAAGACTAACGGATGATATTATTGTCCAAAACACATCACTTTACGCTCACTTGGCAGTTATGTTCAACCGCCTACACACCAAGCATGGCCGTTAAAAAGTAAGCGTAAACTTTGTTTCTTGCTCCGGCTCAGAATAAGCATGTAACGTTCCATTATGCATTCGAAGAATTTGACGCGACAAACTAAGTCCAATTCCACTCCCTTGTTGTTTTGTTGAGAAAAATGGAATAAATATTTTATCGATCACCTGCGGCAATATACCTGGCCCATTGTCGATTACCTGAATTGTAATTCTGCTCCGATTATTTATAAAAGCTTTGAATTGAATATGTGAATTCGGACGTCCATTTAAAGCCTGCATGGCATTTTTATACAAATTAATCAACACTTGCTCAATTAATTTTTCATCGGCCGAGAGCTCAAGTGTTTGTGGCTCAACAATTATTTCCGTTTTTACGCCCAACGATGCAGCATCATTTCCGTGTAATCCTACGATATTATTAAACAAATCAACAATTAAGAAATTCCCAAAAATAGGTTCAGGAACCTTTGTTAAACTACGATAAGTATTCACAAAATGGATTAATCCATCTGTTCGTTTATGAATGGTGGTTAACGCCTGTTCAACCTCTTTAATATCCTCAACAACAATAGGATCAACCATCTTGTCAACCAAACGATCAGAGACCTGATTTAAAATCAAAGGCAAAGAGGATGACAAAGATGAAATAGGCGCTATGGAGTTCATGATTTCATGAGTAAGAACCTGAATAAGTTTCTGCCACGACTCCATCTCTTTTTCGTCTAATTCGTGCTGAATGTTTTTAATACTCACCAACATAATTGGTCGTGTATTAATTGTAAACTGAGTTGCATACACCGACAATTGTAGAAATCCGTCTTTATCCCTTATTTTAACCAAAACATTCTCGCCATGTTTAATCGTTAGTAATTGATTAACTAACTCCGGACTCACCTCTTTAAGCGACTGAATATTAGATAAATTTCGCAATTGAAATAGTTTTTTAGTGGCATTATTTATTAATTCCACTTTCCCATCTTTTTGAAATGCGATAAGACCTATTCCAATGTGTTGAATGATGGTTTGCAAATAAAAATAATGCTCATCTTTTTCGGCTCGAACTTCCTGAAACTCTTTTATGACTTGATTGAAAGCCTGCTTTAGCTTATTGAACGATGAATCGCTGTTCTCAATCTGAAAAGTTCTGGTAAAATCGGAGTATCGAATTGATTCTAAAAAATTATTCAAAACTCGAGTGGTCCTATCTAAATAATAGAACAGAGATACAATTTGAAAAATAATAAGTGCCCCAACCAGAACCAGAGTCATGGTTAGGATGGTATTAAAAAACAGGAAAAAGAACAAAAACATAGAGCCCGCTAAAAGCAGAGTTCGCATTAAAATATTTATTCGAAAACTATTAAAGCCCATATTTTTCCATTCTGCGGTACAACGATGTACGTGTTAATCCAAGATCAGACGCAGCTTTTGACACATTTCCATGATTCGTCTTTAATACTTTTTCGATGATTCGCTGCTCCATTTCATCCAAATTATAAGTCTCAAAACTTAATTCGTCGGGTGCCGCTTTATAATTTGTTAATTGAAAATCATCTTCATTCAATTGAATACTATCGCACATAATGACAGCACGCTCAATAACATGCTGAAATTCCCGAACATTTCCCGGCCAATTGTAACTCATTAATTTTTTTAATACATTTTTCGATAATTTCTCAATATTTCGCTTGTACTTTTTATTAAATATCTTCAAAAAATGATCTCCCAAAAGCACTAAATCTTCAGTTCTTTCGCGCAGAGGTGGTAAATCAATTTCAACGGTGTTGACTCTAAAAAACAAATCCTGCCTAAACTCATCGGTCGTAATCATTTGCTGAATAGGCAAGTTGGTTGCACAAATCAACCGAATATCAATTGGTTTGGGTTTATTGGCACCCACTCGTATCACCTCACGCCGTTCAAGCACCGTCAGTAATTTAGATTGAAGAGGTAACGACAAATTTCCTATTTCATCTAAAAACAATGTACCTCCATGTGCAAGTTCAAATCGACCTGGACGATCAGCTTTAGCATCAGTAAAAGCTCCCTTGACGTGCCCAAACAACTCACTTTCGAACAACGACTCGCTAATGGCACCCAAATCAACACTTACAAATGGTTCATTCGAACGATGACTATGGCGATGCAAAGCTCTGGCAACCAACTCTTTTCCCGTACCATTTTCACCTAAAATCAACACATTGGCATCGGTACCGGCCACTTTGTGAATGGTGTTAAAAACTTTTTTCATTAGAGGCGATGTTCCAATAAAATCAGTAAATGGCTGGTCATTAATCGAACTCATTTCACGCTGTTTGCTCTTTAATTCTACCACCTCATTTTTAGATCGTCTTAATTGGATGGCAGCTGACACAGTGGCTAAAAGCTTTTCGTTTTGCCAAGGTTTTAAAATAAAATCAACCGCTCCAGCCTTAATTGCTTTCACCGACTTTTCAACATCACCATAAGCGGTTAAAAACAACACAACCGACTGAGGCTCAATTCTTAGAATGCGATCCAACCAATCGAATCCCTCTTGTCCCGATTGAGCATCGCGTGTGAAATTCATATCTAATAAAATCACATCATAAGTCTCCTCGCCCAATAGTCGTGGTATTTGAGTTGGATCATCCGACACCGTAACTAACCCCATATAAGGTTTTAGTAGAAGCTTCAAGGCAAAAAGAATATCTGTATTGTCGTCAACAATTAAGATCTTGCCATTTTTAAAATTCATAATAATACAAAATATTAATATCTAACTAATAGAATACCAAATTTATAACTTATTTTGAGCATGTATAGCTCAATTTGATTTTTTTGCTCATATTTAGGTGCAAATAGCAAAAACTATTGCTACAAAAAACCAAAAACCATATAAATACAACTCTCTTTTTCAAATTACATGCCTTATTTGTAAGATCGTTGTTTATAACCTATTAAAAGCTATGGCATAAAATATGATGCTAATGCTTGTAGTGTGTTGAAAATGAGAGTCCTTTTAGTAAATAACAAAAAGATTATTATTACCAAACACATCAACACAACACTCATATACAATAAGTTGAAAAATAATGCCAATCTTATTTTTTAATTTTATTCATTAGTAAGCACTCTATTAAAGTGTTCGAATACGTACACTAATGCATCTAAAAACGAACAATTACAGTATGATTCGACTAACAGACATTGATAAGTATTATGTGGATGGAGAAACTGAAAAGGTTGCTCTCAGGCATATAAATCTCACTTTTGAAATTGGAGAATACATATGTGTACAAGGAAATTCTGGGTCGGGGAAAACCACCTTATTTAAAATATTAGGTTTATTAGAAGAACCTACAACTGGAGATTATCATTTTCGCGATAAAAACTTCTCGAACCTTACGAACAAACAATTACTTAGTAATCGTAAAGGATTAATTGGTTTGTCGCTTGAACAAGATATGTTAATTGAAGATTTAGACATAGGCGAAAACATTGCATTGCCATTGTATTATATGAATATTTCGAAAAATGAGAGATCAAAAATGGTTAATACTATTCTTGAAAATTTCAATCTCACGCACAAAAAAAAATTATTGCCTAAACAATTAACTCAACTTCAACGTCAAGTGGTATCCATTGCTCGTGCAACGGTATCTAACCCACAACTGTTGTTAATAGATGAACCAACGAGTCGCTTAAATTCATCTGAAAGTGAAGAAATTATGACAATGATTGAGAAGATCAACCGGCAAAACACGACCATTATCGTTTTCACACAATCAGTATCTATAGCACAAAAAGCCGACAGATGTATTTATTTATCCGATGGTCATTTAGTAAACGCACCGACTCTTTAAGTTTAAAATGGAAATCATTAAAACACATCTACTGCGCGTGCTTCGAAACATATGGACTTTTCGGGGTCAATCACTAATTAACATTAGTGGTTTAGCTTTCGGCATTTCGCTAAGTTTAATGATTGTCATGTTCATGCGTTTTGAGCATAATTTCGACTCGCAATATCCCGATGCAAATCGTATTTATAGAATTGTTAGCACAGGTAATTTAGGGTCTGATTCTATTCATATAGCCTCATCCCCTTTACCATTATTAGAATTTATTAAAAAAGATACTCTAAATATTGAAAGTGCAACTCAAATCATTAAAGGATTTTCGAAAAAAGTAACCTATCAGCAAATCACTTATAACGAAGATTACTTTTTTTACTCCGACTCGGCATTCTTTTCAATTTTCAGAATTCCTTTTTTATCAGGCAATCCCAATGAAGCCTTGCTAGAACCAAATACCGTTGTGATTTCTCAAAGTACGGCACAAAAATATTTCAACCATGTAAATCCCATGGGGAAATATTTAAAACTCGAAAATGATACTGAGCTTAAAATAACTGGAGTTTGCGAAGATGTTAAAAGCACATCGCACTTAAAATTCGATTTTATTGCATCGATCTCCACCATCGATCAAATGATATTGCAAAAAAAAGACTCAACCGCACTCAACGAATTTAAAAACAATTGGTTAAACTTTAATTGCTATAACTATATAAAACTAAAGGAATTCATTAATCCCACAATTTTCGATTCGATATTAAACAGCCAACTTCCAACGGCATTTCACTTACAGGTAGATGAAGCTTTTGGCCAAGAAAAACTGAATAAATCCAATTCAGTCATTCATTTCATGTTACAACCCATCTTGTCGATACACTTAAACTCAAAACTCGACAATGAGATTCAGCCAAATTCGAAAAAACTATATCTTCAAATCGCATTATTTGTTTTCATCATTATACTACTTGCAACATCACTTAATTTTATCAACTTATCTACATCCAGAATTAACATTCGAATTAAAGAATTGTTAACCAGGCGCTTAATGGGTGCATCTAAAAGATCAATTTTAATTCAACTTATTATTGAATCAGCTCTAATTAGCCTAATATCATTAGTGCTAGGATTAGTGATATTGGAAATATTCTTCCCTGTTTTCAATAAAGTCATGCAATTAGGTGTGGAAATATCAGACCTTCGCGATGGATTTGATATCGAATATGCATTGGGCATTACGTTAGGTATCGCTTTATTTTCGGCAATTATCACCACATTCTATTTTATCAGAATTAATACAACTCAAGCACAAAATCCAACAACAACTTCAAATAAAGGTTATTACATCAGAGGGGTATTTTTATCCATCCAAGTGCACATTTCAACGGCATTAATTCTCATCCTGGTGACAATGTTTTGGCAATTAAATAGCATTAAAAACGAATCAACAGGATACAATTATGAAGATATTATTGTAATTAATCGAGGAAAAGCAATTGGAAGTCAGATTACAGATTTCAAAAATTCGCTAAAAGAGAACCAAGAAATTGAAGTAATTGCCATTGCAACGCACATACCGGGTGAAACCTACTTTCAAACATCAATTAAACTAAAAAACAACCCTAATTCACCTTATTTTCTCTGGCAACTAAATTTTGTTGATAACGATTTTTTCAAAGTCTTTAACATTGATATTCAATCGGATATAAATAATAAAGACGGAAAATTGGATAGCCTAAGTGCTTATGTGAATAAGCCAGCATTAGAAGATGCAAAGATGGATAAGCTTATTGGCGATACCATTGAAATAGTTGGAGGGAAGAACGAACCCGATAGAAAATTCGAAATCAAAGGAGTGATCAATCATTTTATGACTAAAGACCGAAAAGAAAAAGATTTGCCTATGATGTTTTTGGCTGCAAATGAAAAATTCTATCGATATATTATTGTCAAACACAAACCAAACACAGCTAACGAAACGATAACACACATTAAAAAAACATGGAACCAATATGCAAAGGATGAACCATTGGATTACTTTAGCTTTGAGCAACATCAGAAAAAATTTTACAAAGATGATGACCGCATATTATTGTTTATTGGCATCATGTCGCTTTTTGCATTTTTCTCAATGATAATTGGGTTTATTTCTCTTATTCAGTTTTTTATTTGCATCAACAAAGAAAAAATATTAACCCAACAACTCATGGGTGCCAGTTTATTTCAAAACATGTTATTTGTTCTGTCCCGCCTAGCTTTTTTCCTTGCTATAGGTTTCATCTTAGCAATTCCAACCACATGGTTTATAATTGTTAAATGGATGAATCAATTTACCAGTCATCATTCACTTCCAATACCCATTTACATTTCAATTCTTCTGCTACTTTTATTTTTTATGTTATTAATTCAGTGGATTTATGCCATTCGCTTTACTAAGGAAATTACTAAGAATTAACAACTTGAATTTGCTCCTTAAAATTCAAATGCATTACCAAAAGCTAACAAAATAGCACTACTTAAATTAAATTTTAATTCAACTTTTGTTGTCGATTTCAACTAAATTCTAAGAAGAAATTAGTGATTAATTCAAAAAGTGTTAAAAACAACCTTAAAAAGAGAGGTCTTTTAATTAAAAAAAACAATATATTTGCGCAATTTTGAAGTAAATAGTATAAAAATAATATCTACAAAAACGACTAACAAATGCAAAACAAAGGAGCTATCAGGCTGTTTGCCATCTTACTGGCAATAGTCAGCTTTTACCAGCTAATCTTTACATACATTACCTATAGTGTAGAGAATGATGCGCGTGATTATGCAATTTCGGTTTCCAAAGGCGATCCGGCATTAATGCAACTTAAAGAAACTCATTATCTCGATTCAATCGAAGGCAAAGAAGTTTTCAATCTCTTTTTTCTTCAAAAATACACTTACAAGGAGTGTAAAGAGAAAGAAATCAACTTTGGATTGGACCTCAAGGGTGGAATGAACCTTATTCTTGAAGTAAAAGTTAGTGATATTGTTAAAGCTTTGTCGAATTACAATACTGACGAAACGTTCAAAAAAGCACTTCGTCAGGCAGAAATTAAAGAGAAAAGCAGCACCGAAGATTTCATCACTCTTTTTGGTCGTGAATTTGAATCAATTGATGCCAACGCAAAACTAGCGGCTATTTTCAGCACAGTTGAGTTAAAAGGCAAAATCGATTATACCAAAACAAACAAAGAGGTTTTAGCTGTTATTCGTACCGAAAGCAATAGCGCAATCGATAACGCATTCAATATTTTACGTACTCGTATCGACCGTTTTGGAGTAACTCAACCAAATATTCAAAAACTTGAAAAAGCTGGTCGTGTATTAGTTGAATTACCAGGTATTAAAGATCCTGCTCGTGTACGTAAATTATTACAAGGAACTGCTAGTTTGGAGTTTTGGGAAACCTATAATTTGAGCGAGATTTTCGAATCAATCAAACAGGCTGATGCTATTTCGCAACAAACCGTTGCTGCTGCAAATACCCCTGTTGCTCCTGTAGAAACAGGTAAAGCTGATGATGTAGCATTATTATCGGAAGTGAAACAGGATAGCACAGAAATTAATGCGTCAAAAAGCAATGTTCAATCCTTATTCACATTTTTAACCCCATCACAAAATGGCGAAAACCCAGCAGTTGGTGTTGCATTATCAAAAGATACAGCTAGTGTAAATGCTATTCTACAAAGCGATGCAGTTAAAAATGTTCTACCAGCAGATCTTAAATTGTTCTGGACCATTAAATCACTTCCAGCAAAAGAGACAAAATACTATACGAATAAAGTTCTTGGTCCTGATGAGGAACTATTCCAACTCGTTGCTATCAAGCAATCATCTCACGATGGTCGTCCGCCATTGGAAGGAGATGTAATAACTGGTGCAAGAGCAGATACTCGTCAAGGTGGCGATTTTGAAGTAAGCATGAGCATGAATAGTGAAGGTGCTAAAACATGGGCACGTTTAACTAAAGCTAATATCAAAAAAAGCATTGCTATTGTTTTAGATGGCTATGTTTATAGTTTCCCAACCGTTCAGGATGAAATAACTGGCGGAAGAAGCTCAATAACAGGAAATTTTTCCGTTGAAGAAGCACAGGATTTAGCAAACATTCTTAAATCAGGTAAACTGCCTGCTCCAGCTCGAATTGTAGAAGATACAGTCGTGGGGCCATCGTTAGGAAAAGAGGCTGTGGATTCAGGAATGACTTCTTTTATTTTGGCTTTTATTTTCATCTTAGCTTATATGGTATTCTTTTATGGATTCCGTGCTGGATGGGTAGCCGATCTTGCAATGGTATTCAACTTGTTTGCCATTTTTGGTGTAATGGCTTCGTTTGGAGCAGTATTAACGCTTCCTGGTATTGCAGGTATTGTGCTTACCATAGGTATGGCAGTTGATGCAAACGTACTTATTTACGAACGTATTCGTGAAGAGATTGCATCAGGCAAAGCCACACGCTTGGCAATCAGTGATGGTTATAAAAATGCTTACTCAGCTATTATTGATGGTAACGTTACTACATTCTTAACTGGTGTTATTTTGTATATGTTCGGAACAGGACCGATACAAGGTTTTGCTACCACATTAATGATTGGTATTGCAACATCTATGTTTTCAGCAATTTTCATTACTCGTATCATTTACGAACGATTGGCTGAAAGAAAAGTCGGACTTAAATTCGATACTAAATTCACTCGCAACTTTTTGCAAAATGTAAAAATAGATTGGTTAGGGAAACGCAATCTTTTCTTTATTATTTCGGCAATAATAATTCTACCAGGTCTTATTTCATTAGGTGTACGAGGATTAAAACAAGGCATTGATTTTACTGGTGGACGTACTTTTGTTGTTCGATTTGACAATACTGTCTCATCAACTCAAATACAATCAGCATTAGTAAAAACATTTGACGGAGCAACGGTTGAAGTAAAAACATTTGGTAGCGACAACCAAGTTCGAATTGCAACTAACTACATGAATGATGCAGAAGGGGAGCATGTTACAACTGTTATTGAAAACAAACTATACGATGGACTAAAACCTTTTATTTCAGATAAAACGGTTTCATTGGACAAATTTCTTTCCGATTACAGAATGAGTTCTCAAGTAGTTGGACCAACCATCGCTTCAGATATTAAAGCGAAAGCTGGTTATGCTATCATCTTTTCGTTAATTGGTATATTCCTCTATATTTTTGTTCGATTCCGCAACTGGGAATTTGGTATGGGTGGATTAGTTTCTTTAGCCCATGACGTAGCAATTGTATTTGGAATTTATTCAATGTTTTATTCCATTGCTCCATTTTCGCTGGAGATTGACCAAACTTTTATAGCGGCCATCTTAACCGTTGTAGGATATTCGATTAACGACACGGTAATTGTATATGACCGTATTCGTGAATACAACAACATACATCCTAAGCGCAGCTTAATAGATAACATGAACGATGCGATTAATGCAACACTATCGCGTACATTTAATACCTCTTTTACAACATTAGTTGTGCTATTGGTTATATTCATGTTCGGTGGTGAAGTTATTCGCGGATTTATCTTTGCCATGTTAATTGGTATTGGAGTAGGAACCTACTCATCTATCTTTATTGCAACTCCGATTACCTACATTTTGGTAATGAGAAAAAAGAAAAAGATAGCAGTTAAAGCATAACAAACCTTGTTGTTTGTGTTAAAAGCCTCGAATGTATTCGGGGCTTTTATTTTTTTACTATCTATATTTTTGTATTTTTAGTGCCTAAACCAAAGCATTATGTCAGGGGGCGAGATCATTGTTATTATCCTAGTTATTTTGTTGCTTTTTGGGGCTGATAAAATCCCCGAATTGGCTCGAACCTTTGGAAAAGGCATGAATGAGTTTAAAAAAGCAGCCGAAGACATCAAGCGAGAGATAAATTTAAATGTTAACGACATTAAATCTGAAGTTGTTGATATAAAGGATGAAGTTGTCAATCAAACCAAAGAAGTTTCTGCGTCAATGAATGAGACTGTTAAAGGCTATGAACCATACGAATTGGCTCAGAATGAAGAAGAATATGTTGATGGGACACCTCAAGTAAGAAGCACTAAAAAACGCAACTCTACTGCACAAAAGAAACCTTCAACCAAAACTGAATCAGAATCAAAACCCGAAACAGATACTGCTGCATCAGATATAAATATGGGAATGGATATTTAACAATCATCAACTGATCCCAGCTACACTCTTACATTCTTATTTCACTCAATGATTAAATGCAATAACATTACCAAATGGTACGGAGAATTACAAGTACTGAAAGGTATAGATTTAGAAATAAATTCAGGTGAAATAGTTAGCATTGTAGGCCCAAGTGGTGCTGGGAAAACCACCTTATTACAAATCTTAGGGTCTTTGGATAATCCATCAACAGGTGATGTATTCATTAATAATACCAAAATCAACAATTTAAACGAAAATCAGTTAGCCCGATTCCGAAACAGTCAAATTGGATTTGTATTTCAATTCCATCAACTGCTGCCCGAATTCACAGCTATCGAAAACATTATCATCCCCGCACTTATCGCCGGAATTTCAAAAACCAAAGCTTTGAAAAAAGCCAATGAGCTACTCGAATTCTTGCAACTTTCGGGTCGTAACGACCACAAACCATCGGAACTGAGCGGCGGCGAAAAACAACGTGTGGCAGTTGCACGAGCCTTGATAAATGACCCAGCAGTTGTTTTTGCAGATGAGCCAACAGGAAGCTTGGATTCGAAAAATCAAAACGAACTCCAATCACTCTTTCTTCAATTACGAGATAAATATGCTCAAACATTTGTCATTGTTACGCATGATCACAATTTGGCATCCATGTCTAATCGAATCATTAACATGCAAGATGGCTTAATTATTCCATAATGAATCCGCAGATAATCGATTTGCTCAATCACAAAGCGCAGTTCTACAATCAACCCCAATTTATTGAAAGCGATCCTATTCAAATACCCCACCAATTCAAACAAAAAGAGGATATTGAGATTTCGGGCTTATTAACTGCCATCATTTCATGGGGAAACAGGAAGGCCATTATCAGCTCATCAAGTAAGCTCATGCAACTACTGGATCATGCCCCTTATGATTTTGTTCTTCATGCAACCGATAAAGATTTCCAAAGACTCAACTCATTTGCATATCGCACTTTCAACTGCAACGATCTAACTTACTTCATCTTATCGCTACAAAACATCTATAAAAACAAAGGAGGATTAGAAGCCATTTTTACATCAGGGTTTAAAACCAATTGCTTTGATGCTTTAGAGCTTTTTAGATCAGCATTTTTTTCAGATGGCATTGACATTCATGCATCCAAACACATTGCCAATGTAGTAAAAGGATCGTCTGCAAAAAGGCTGAATATGTTTTTGAGATGGATGGTTCGAAACGATAATTGTGGAGTTGATTTTGGATTGTGGAAAAATATTTCACCATCAAAACTTAAACTGCCTTTGGATTTGCATTCAGCAAACATGTCGAGACAATTAGGTTTACTGTCTCTAAAACAAAACAATTGGAAAGCGGTTGAAGAGGTGAGCAATCATTTAATTTTACTCGATCCTTTAGATCCTATAAAATATGATTTTGCTCTTTTTGGCATGAGTATCTTCGAAAATTTCAAGTATGTCGAATAATTGGTTCGAGTTTAAGCAGTTTAAAGTACATCAACAACTGGCAGCCATGAAAGTTGGCACCGATGGCGTATTATTAGGCGCATGGGCTCCGGCAGATAATGCGCAATCTATTCTCGATATTGGTTGCGGCACCGGATTAATTGCGCTCATGATGGCACAACGCAATTTGGTCGCTCAAATTGATTCCGTTGAAATAGAATCGCAAGCTTATCAACAAGCCTGCTTTAATTACGAAAACTCAAAATGGAACAGCCGGTTAAACTGTGTTAATCAATCGATCCAGGATTATGCCAATACAACCTCCTCAAAATATGATTTAATAGTATGTAATCCACCCTTTTTTCAGAACTCATTAAAATCTCCTCTCGAAATGCGCACTTTTGCAAGACATACCAATGTTCTTCCATTTGATGAACTTGCTGACTCTATCCATAAATTATTAAACGAAAAGGGAGTATTCAGCTTTATTTTACCCACACTAAATGCTCAGAATTTACAAAAAGAACTATCACGATATGGCTTAACCGTTTTTAACTCGTGTGGTGTAAAACCCACGCTATCTAAGGAGCCACATCGAAGCTTATGCTCAGTTTCGAAAGAAGCGCATGAACCCATTTACTCCGTACTGACTATTGAAACTGAAACACGACATCGTTACACCATTGAATACAAGCAGCTTACGAGAGATTTTTATTTAGCCTTCTAGAAACAATAAAAATATGTACATAGATATTATTGAATCAGCAAAAGCTATCGATTCACGGAAAATTGAGAACAGCGCAGTTGCAATAATCGACGTTTTAAGAGCAACCAGTGTTATGCTTACAGCCTTTGCCAATGGAGCTAAAAGCATTATCCCAGTCGATAGCCCTGCCAAAGCATTTGCGCTTAAAAAAATATATCCCGAATACCTTTTAGGTGGCGAGGAAGATGCAATTCAGGTAAAAGGATTTGATTTGGATAACTCTCCCTTTTCGTATACCAGAGAGATTGTTGCAAATAAAACCATTGTAATGAGCACCAGCAACGGCACAAAAGCAATTGAAGGATCAAAAAATGCCAATCGATTAGTGATTGCATCGTTCCTAAATGCAAATGCAATAGCTCAAGAACTAAAACACGAAGAAAAAATAACATTGGTATGTTCGGGCTCAAGCAATAGCTACACGCTTGAGGATGCATTATGTGCAGGCTATTTGGTTAATCTGCTACAACAGCATCAACCTGCATCAAAGCTTTCGGATCTTGCAATTTCATTATCCTCGCTTTCATCAATTCATCAAAACGATATCCAAAATTTTGCTAGCAAAGGAAACCATTATCAACTATTGGCACAAAAAGGATTCCAAAAAGATTTAACCTATTGCTTTAAAAAAAATAGATATGATTTAATTCCTGAACTTAATAATGGAGTTATTCAAATAATCTAATCTCCTTGATCGTACATGCGATTGGTTGCCACATAAACAATAATGCCACTTAATATTAATAAAAGGGATACAATTAACATGGTATTGCTAACAGAACTCTCTAGCATGTAAACACCTACTACTGTTACCCCAAGGAGTAAAATAAAAATCCCCAAATTGCTTATAACTGATTTCATAAACGAAAATTTATAGCGTTCCTTTAAAATTACAAAAGTTTTTATTGCAATACACATTTTTTAACACTTTTATCAACTCCTTTTAAAATCAATTTTAATTGATTGATTCGCCTCACTTATAAAAAATTGGTTAGGTGCTAAGAGGTTAATTTTTATCTTTGTTTTTAATAAACTAATGAACCTTGGTTAATGCAAAAGATAGAAAATGTGGTTGAAACACCACTCATGAAACAGTATAATCAAAT
>JBBQUP010000086.1:0-14672 GCA_038212305.1 Bacteroidales bacterium | reverse complement strand
ACGCTATATAACAACACTTTAATGCTCGAACGATTTATGTGCGTGTTTGCTATTAATCCATACACTGCAAAAAATCAGAAAATTGTCAAAGAACTTTTGGATTATGGCAAAATTGCCGCATAAAATTTAACGAACTATTGGTACATAGCATTAAGTAATTAATGTGGCAACTTGATACAAAAAGTAACAAAAAAATCAAGAAAATCTGATGCTACAACCCACAAGCCTGCTCCTGCTCGCCGTTTCATCAATGCCAACGCACTTTCGCTACGCGATTGGGGGGGGTGAAGGATTAAACACAAAGGCAAAAAGAAGCGGAGGTGAAAAATATAAATCGCGAATAGATGACTAGTGGAATTAAGCAACAATCTAAAACACTATTAAATACGCCATATATGCAACATACACACTCACAAAAACAAACCCTTCACCTCTTGTGATTATTCGCTTACGAAAAACCATGGTGCTTAAAAACAAAAGTAAGCTGGCAAAAAGAGCCACTGAAATATCAACGTTAGCGGTTGCATGAAGCGGCAAAGGCTTTATAGTGGCTGTAACACCTAAAATTAAAAATACATTTAAAATATTGGACCCAACCACATTACCAATCGCGATATCAGAATTTTTCTTAGATGCAGCGACCAACGATGTTGCCAATTCGGGTAACGAAGTACCTAGCGCAACAATGGTTAATCCAATTATCGCATCACTCATACCAAAATATCGGGCAATAATTATGGCTCCTTCTACAAAATAATTACCCCCAAAATACAACCCAACCATCCCAACTACCACATACAAAACCGATTTCCAGAGAGGTTGCTGCTTAACATCCACGAGCTCAACATCGTTTGTGTTAGATATTTGAAAGGTGTAATACATGAAAATCACGAAAAAGCAGAGGAAAACAATGCCATCAATTCTTGAAAGCACATTGGACGTGCCATGGTCAAAAAAAATATCGTTGCCACATATGCCTATTAAAAGAATCGCCAATATACTCAGCGGAATCTCTTTATACTGGGTGTTCTTTTGAATTGTAAGCGGATAAACAATTGACGATAAACCTAAAATCAACAGAATATTCGCAATGTTGCTTCCCAAAATATTGCCAACCGCTATATCGGTATTTCCTTTTAGGGCTGAAATAACACTAATGGACATTTCGGGCATGGAAGTACCAATAGACACAATGGTTAATCCAATCACCATGTCAGAAATATTAAAACGCTTAGCAATCGATGAGGCGCCATCAACCAATGCATGAGCACCCAACAAAACCACTAACAAACCGCCAATCAAAAACAAAATACTCATAAACAGATTCTTAATTTTTGTTGGGAGATGAATTCGAAATTAAAGATAACCATCTTTTTTTATGATGACCCCACAACGATTCTAACACTGCAAATAATTCCAAAAATAGGCTGAAAAACAAATGCAGCATCCTGACAATCAAGATGCTGCATTATATTTTGGGTGAAGGACCGGGTTTGAACCGGCGACCTCTGGAACCACAATCCAGCGCTCTAACCAACTGAGCTACAATCACCATTTTTGCTTATCGCGATGCAAAGATAATGGTAAATCTTTTAAATTTGCAAGACAGTTAAAAAAAAACCGTTGATTTTTATGATTTTTCACAAATACATCAGCCACTCAATTAATTACACGAAAAATATTGCAAACATTCCTTCAAAACAGCATTTAAAGAAGCATCAATAAATAAAAACACACATTTATATCACTGAATAAAATGATAATTTACCATAATCAATACATATTAAAATGAAATATTTCCCTTTTAATTCTGATGTAGATTTTAAAATTAAAGAACTACTAAATCTCATTAATCTTCGCAAGAATGGAGAAACAGCTTTTGTAATGAATTCAAATGAAATTATTTACAAAAAAAACTATGGCGTATCCATATCACATCTCGAAGCAATTGCTGCCAACCAATTGGTTCGCTTTGAAATTTGCGAAAGATTGTGGTTCATGGAGATACGAGAAACCATGATTTTAGCGACAATACTACTATCGCCAAATCAACTCAACTTCGAAACTGCTTGTGATTGGAGCAAATTAGTTGTCAACGAAGATATTGCTCGCCACAGCGCAAAAAATTTATTTTCGCAACAATCCTATTCCATTAAATTAGTAACTTACCTTTTAACCACCAAAACTCATTACCAAAATGTATTGGCTGTTTATATTTTAGCAGGTGCAATTAAAAGCCAGTCAATCATGCTTGAAGATATAATTTCGGCTCTTGCATCGCAAATCCTAAACTCAAATTATTGGAATACACACATTCCGGTTACTCCTATTTCATTCTTAATGCAACAAATTATACGCTATTCTCCTGAAGGCAAATCATTTGCTATTCAGCAAGAGAATATACTTCGAAATTTCACAAACCCCAATTGGCATTTAATAGCCGAAAACATATACACCGAAAGTCTTTATAGCTGAAAATGATTAAATTCTGCACAAAAATCATTTTTTCATGCGATGAAAATAAACATATTTGATCCAAAATAATTTATCGATGAACCCTTTAGAGGACTATTTTAATGCTTTTCGCAAAAACATAATTGGAAACGATACAACAATTGAAACGCCCTACGGTAATAAACCGTTAATTTATGCCGATTGGATAGCAAGTGGCAGATTATATCAACCAATTGAAAATCTGATTTCGTATAAAATAGGTCCATTTGTTGGAAATACTCATTCCGAATCGAGTGATACAGGAATGATAATGACCAACATTTATAACCTTTCGCATCAAATAATTAAAAAACATGTCAATGCCTCATGCAGCGATTTTATAATTACTTCGGGAACAGGCATGACAGGAGTTATCAACAAGTTGCAGCGAATTCTTGGATTACGAGTTCCTGAGCAAGCCCGAAAACACTACCATCTTCCTGCGAATGATCGTCCAGTTGTATTTATAACACATATGGAGCACCATTCGAATCACACCTCGTGGCTCGAAACTCATGCAGATGTTGTAGTCCTTGAACCCGATGAAAACTTGCTGGTTAGTCCAAACTCACTTCGAAGCGAAATTGAAAAATACAAAAACAGAACCTTCAAAATTGGTTCCTTCACGGCTTGTTCAAATGTTTCGGGCATAAAAACACCTTACTACGAATTAACCCGAATCATGCATCAAAACGGAGGTTTTTGTTTTATTGATTTTGCGGCTTCGGCTCCTTATGTTGAAATAAATATGCATCCAACCGACCCATTAGAACAACTAGATGCTATCTTTTTTTCGCCCCACAAATTTTTAGGTGGTCCCGGAAGTTCGGGTGTTGTAGTTTTTAATTCGGCACTTTACCACAATCTTTCTCCCGATGATTCAGGAGGTGGTACTGTTGACTGGACTAACCGATGGGGCAAATACAAATACATTGAAGATATTGAAGCACGCGAAGATGCTGGTACGCCAGGATTTTTACAATGTATAAAGGCCGCTTTGGTTATAAAACTGAAAGAAAAAATGGGAATTCGTGAAATAGAAGAGCGCGCTAACCACTTAGTAAATAAAGTAGTTAGCGAATTTCGAAAAATAAAAGGCTTATCCATTTTAGCAGATATTGATGTGGATAGAATTGGAGCAATATCCTTTTATATTACCGATGCACATTTTAATTTAGTTGTTCGATTATTGAACGATCGCTTTGGCATTCAGGTACGCGGAGGTTGCTCATGCGCAGGCACTTATGGCCATTACTTATTACATGTAGATTATTACACCTCAACAAATATTACACGTAAAATCGACATAGGCGACCTATCCGAAAAGCCGGGATGGGTAAGGTTATCGCTCCATCCAACAATGACAGACAATGAAGTGGATTACATTATAAATGCTGTATCGCAAATTGCAGAGAACCATTTGAAATGGCAAAACGATTACAATTATATTCCTCGCAAAAATGATTTCATACATAAAATATCGACTCCGAAAAAACCCGATGACTATTTAAGTTGGCTCGAGTTTTAAACGCATTACACTCAAACCATAATAAAATCGTTTTCTCAGTAACTGTTTAAATTTAAATGAATATAGAGAAAGGAAGATTAATAGATATTAGATAGATAAGTCCGGATGATAAACATTCTATTTTCATCTTCCTATCTTCTTATCTTCTTATTTTTTGGTCTTCCCATCTTCCCATCTTCTCTTTCTATCATCTAAAAATTTAAACAGCAACTCAATGCATCCATTGATTTGCTGTTTTCAAGTCTGTTATAAATATTCCAAAATCTAAAAAACAGATAAATTCGTTAACTTTGGATTATTATTAGCAGGGAAAATAGACTATGCAAATTATAGAAGTAAATACAGCGGCATTAGAGAAGACGTTTTTAAACATGGTTAACACCATTTATGCCTCTGACAAAAACTACATTCGCCCCTTGGACATTATGATTCAAGACACATTTAATCCGTTAAAAAACAACCTATTATTAAATGGCTATGCCGTACGGTATATTGTTGTGAGAGATCAAAAATGCGTTGGTCGAGTTGCTGCGTTTATAAACCCTAAAAAAGCCTTTGGATTTGAACAACCAACAGGTGGCATAGGATTTTTCGAATGCGAAAACAATCAGGAAGCAGCCAACTTATTGTTTGATGCCTCTAAGAAATGGCTTCAAAACAAAGGCATGGAAGCAATGGATGGCCCCATAAACTTTGGTGAAAACGACAATTTCTGGGGTTGTTTAATCGAAGGGTTTACACCTCCAGCATTTGGAATGGCATACAATCCTAATTACTACCAAAACTTATTCGAATCATATGGTTTCGCAGCATACTATAACCAAATTACAAATCACTTAGACTTATCAAAAGAATTTCCAGAGCGGTTTTGGCGAATTTCGGAACGCATCATATCTAAACCTGGCTTAACATTTAAGCATTTTACTTGGAAAGATTCCGACCGATTTATCGATGATTTTATTGAAATATATAACGATGCTTGGCAATTCCACGAGAATTTTACCCCCATTCAAAAATCATCTATTAAAAACCTAATAGAAAAAACCCGTAGCTTTTTAATGCCTGAATTGATTTGGTATGCCTATTTTAATGATGAGCCAATCGGATTTTTAGTCATGTTTCCTGATGCCAATCAAATAATTAAGCATCTGCATGGGAAACTTAATTGGTGGGCAAAATTAAAATTTGTGTATTATCGACAAACGAAGTCCATGACGCGAACTCGAGTCACCGTTTTTGGTATAAAAACCCACTTCCAGCGCATGGGAATTGAATCGGGTATATTTCATCAACTACGCGATGTTGTTAAACGCAACCCGCAATTTACTGAAATGGAATTATCGTGGGTGGGAGATTTTAATCCTAAAATGCGCGCTCTTCTTGAGGCAATGGGTGCATCATTAGGAAAAAAACACATCACCTATCGAATTCTGTTTAATCAAAAACAAGTTGCTCGATCGGCCATTATTCCAACTAACAGTAAACAATTAGGTAAAAATCAAGATAATAATTGATCGCAAGAGCGTAATTTTTTAATGTTAAAAAGCAATTTATACCATCAAATTAGTTGTGTATTAATTTTTAATCGCTACTTTTGCATTCCAATTTTGCAGAAAAAATATTAAAATATAAAGCAATGAAACAAGGACTACATCCGGCAAATTATAGGTTGGTTGCCTTTAAAGACATGTCAAACGGAGAAACTTTCATTACCCGTTCAACCGTTAATACACGCGACAACATCGAGATTGATGGGACAGAATTCCCATTGGTAAAACTTGAGATTTCAAACACTTCTCACCCCTTCTTTACCGGTAAAATGAAGTTGGTTGATACAGCAGGACGTGTTGACAAGTTCATGAATCGTTATCAAAAACATTTCGACAACAGAACCAAGTAACATTCTGTTTTCGGTGATCAAATATTATAAGCTTCGGGGTACCCGGAGCTTTTTTTGTTACTAGCAAAATGTCAGGTTATTACGAACTGAATTCAACAGGAATAACCATCAAGACTCTATTTAATCTGCTTTTTTTATTTTTGGCAAGGCTATTGCAATAATGCTAGCAGAGGAAATAAAAACATTGTCAAGTCATTTTGACAGGAATCAACAATACATCCATGGAAAAATTTAAAATTTCGTTCGATCCCTTTGAATTATCAGATGCGATACAAAGCAATTCACATATCATCCCCATTATGTCGGAATTAGATAAAGAAGGAGAAGATTCAAATATTCCTGAAATCATTCCAATTTTACCACTTCGCAACACTGTTTTATACCCCGGTGTGCTCATACCCATTTCACTAGGTCGTACTAAATCGTTGCGTCTTATACGTGATTTACAAGACTCGAAAGGGTACTTTGGAGCTATTGCTCAAAAAAACATTGATAACGAAAATCCCCATTTTTCTGATTTACTGCAAATTGGAACAGTGGCTCGAATAATTAAAATTCTCGACATGCCCGATTCATCAACATCGGTGATTATTCAAGGCGTTTCGCGATTTAAGATGATTGAAGAGGTTAACTCAGATCCTTACCTAACTGCTCGAATTGAAATATTAAAAGATATTCTGCCTACATCCGAACAAATGCAGGAATTTGATGCCGTTGTGAGCTCAATAAAAGACCTATCGCTACGCATCATCCAAAAAACAAATAATCTTCCTCCTGAAGCAACTTTTGCAATTAAAAACATCGATCATGCTCCATTTCTCATAAACTTTGCTTGTAGCAATATTGAGATTAACATTACTGAAAAACAAAAACTTTTAGAATTTGATGAGCTAAAAAATCGAGGAATGTTTTTACTCGAGATATTGATTCGAGAACTTCAGATTTTAGAATTGAAAATTGACATTCAATCAAAAGTAAAAACAGATATTGATCAACAGCAACGCGAGTATTTGCTGCAACAACAAATGAAAACCATCCAGAATGAATTGGGCGGTAATCCGATAGAACAAGAGGTTGAGGACATGAAAAAAGCTGCTTCAAATAAAAAATGGAGCAAAGAAGTGGCCGAGAGATTTACAAAAGAACTCGATAAGCTTAAACGTTTAAATCCTGCTAGTGGGGAATACTCGGTGCAGTACAACTATCTGCAAACGCTAATTGAATTGCCTTGGAATGAGTTTACAACCGACAACTTCGACCTTATCAGAGCACAAAAAATACTCGATCGCGATCATTTTGGCCTTGATAAAGTAAAAGAACGCATATTGGAGCATTTGGCAGTATTAAAACTCAAAGGCGACCTGAAATCGCCCATCCTATGTCTAGTAGGACCTCCGGGAGTAGGCAAAACATCGCTTGGGAAATCGGTAGCCACTGCACTGGGTCGCAAATACGTTCGCATGTCGCTTGGTGGATTGCACGATGAAGCGGAAATACGAGGACATCGCAAAACATATATTGGTGCAATGCCCGGAAGGATTATTCAAAACATTCAAAAGTCAGGCGCATCGAATCCAGTATTTATTTTAGATGAGCTGGATAAAGTAAGCAATAGCTACCACGGCGATCCTTCATCGGCTTTGCTCGAAGTATTAGATCCGGAGCAAAACATGGCCTTTCATGATAATTTTTTAGAAATAGATTATGATCTGTCGAAGGTTATGTTTATTGCTACAGCCAATACGCTTGCCTCCATTTCATCGCCTTTGCTCGATCGCATGGAAATTATTGATGTAAGTGGATACATTGTTGAAGAAAAAATTGAGATAGCCAAACAACACCTCATCCCCAAAATTGCCGAAAACCATGGGGTAGAGATGAAACAAGCAACCCTCTCTAAAAAAATCATATCCTACATAATTGAACATTACACCCGTGAATCGGGAGTTCGAGAACTCAATAAAGTATTAGCTCGCATCTACCGTAAACTGGCATTAAAAATCGCCACCAATTCAACATTCAAAAAAAATATTGGTGAAGACGAATTAAAAGAATACCTAGGTGCTGAACGATTTAATCGCGATAAGTGGCTCAACAACAAATTTGCCGGTGTAGTTACGGGATTGGCTTGGACAGCAGTTGGTGGTGAAATTTTATTTGTCGAAACCAGCTTAAGCAAAGGCAAAGGAAGCTTAACCCTTACCGGAAATTTGGGCGAAGTGATGAAAGAATCGGCGATACTTGCATTGGAATACCTTAAAGCTCACACCTCAATACTTGACTTAAACTCATCGGTTTTTGAAAACTGGAACATTCACGTTCATGTGCCTGAAGGAGCAATTCCTAAAGATGGCCCTTCGGCTGGTATAACCATGATTACATCACTAGCCTCAGCTTTTACACAACGTAAAGTAAAAGAAAAATTAGCCATGACTGGCGAAATAACTCTTCGCGGAAAAGTACTACCAGTTGGAGGAATTAAAGAAAAGATACTAGCTGCCAAACGAGCTGGAATTCAAGAGATTATACTATCGGAAGACAACCGTAAAGATGTAGACGAGATAAAATCGATATACACCGAAGGCTTGACATTTAACTATATTTCAGAAATTTCAGAGGTAATAAAATTGGCTTTATTAGATGAAAAGATCGAAAAACCATTAAATTTAGAATTGGAAAAACCGATCACTAACTCTGCCAATTAACAAGTTGTAATTGCCATGCACAAAGGACTCTTGAATCTACTCCTTTTTATTAAAGTTCTCACTTTTAATATTGAATATTGTGAAGCGAAAAAAGTTAATACGAATTGGCTAATCTGCTCAAAGCAAAAGGAAGGATCTCAATAAACAGGGGTTAAAAAATGTTCCTCAAATTTCTCTATTATCGCCTCCATATCAGTTGTTAAGCGCGAAAGGGTTTTTCGAACCAACGATTTTGGAATATGATTGTAGTAAGCTTGAGCAATTCCACCAGTTATTGACGCAATGGTGGCTGACTGACCTCCAAGCCATATGGCTTTGCGTATGGCATCTTCAAAATCGTTACTAGCTAAAAATGCAGTAATTGCAGCTGGTACAGGTGTTGCTAACTCCACACCATTGAATATATCATTTCTAATATCCGACAACGATTGAGTAAATTGATATTCAAATTCCTTTTCAATCAATTGACGAATTTCAGCTTTCGAATTCCCTTGTCTAGCCAAAAAAATACTGCCGGCTACAGCACGCGATGCTTCGATACGAATTTTTGTATTATGAGTAATTATAGTCGATAATTCCGCTTGTTCCAGCGCATATTCTAAAGTGGGAGCTGCAAAACCTATAGGGCTTATTCTACGGGCTGCTCCATCACCTTCACTGTTATATGATGATTTTTTCTCCGAAAGTGCCCATTCCAAAAAAGTATCGCGATAACCAGCTTTAGGATATTTCTGCACCCATGATTTTAAACACACGCCATAATCCAACCCACGCATAAGCGCATCAGCAGTCGATAGAGAAGTTATGGTATTATCAGTAAAAGCTGAGGCAGGCTTTAACAATTGAAAATCAGATAAATCTAAATGATTATTAGCATAAGAAGACCCAATAATATCACCAATGATGGCACCGCGCATATTCGAAAATCTTTAATGTTTATTTGATATTTTGCCTAACCAACCCATATAACTGGGGTTAAAGGTGAATTTTTTTTTTAAGAGAACGAAATCTTTGATAATGTTTTTTGACAAAAAATATGATATTTTTATTTTTAACATCATATTTAACGATGAATCACTCCAAAATATAAAATTAAGGATGAAATCAGGGCACTTCAATCAACATCTTTACTCAATCTTTTACATCATTTGTGAACTTTATTGTTATTTTTAGTGTTGTGATACTAATTTTTCACTCAATAAAATCAAATTCTCGAAGCTTTACTGCTTTAAAAACTTTAAAGATGATTTGAAAACAGCTAATCCTTATATAAATGATAAGACTTTTTGGGTTTAATGCAATACAAAACATGAGAATGCCCTATGTAATAACGGTATTGCTTTGTTTGATTTTATTTAATAATAATAAAGCCTATGCAGCATCGGAGCACATGGGTATTGATTTAATAATTGGTGAAAGGGTATTTTATGGTCTTGTTGAAACAGGTAATCCTACGCAATCTTGCATCGGTTGCCATGCCATTTATGCTTCCGACACATTAAATTGGAATCCAACAGCGTCAGAAGTTGCATTATCAGCCTCGAAATTAGATTCAACTCAATTCAAAAATTTGTTTCAAAATCCATCAGGAGCAAAACTCGAATCTTCGCATAGCCCATATAAACTCACCGATAAACAAATCAAAGAACTACATTCCTATTTAGTTCTTATAAATGAAACAGGTTTTAAAAAGCAAAAACATACCTACAACAACCTAATCATACTCATACTCCTTATTATTATAATTTTAGCTGCGAAAATCGATCTTTTTTTCACCCATTTTATAAAATATAAACCAATACACATTATAATTATTTTACTTGCTGCTGGCTATATTGTAAAAATGGCTACACAAGAAGCAACTGACCTTGGTAGAAGTCAGAATTATGAACCTGATCAACCAATAAAGTTTTCACATAAAGTTCATGCAAAGCAAAATAAAATAGATTGTTTGTATTGTCATACCAACGCCGATGAAGGTAAGTCGGCCGGAATACCAAGCATGAATGTTTGCATGAATTGCCACTCAATTGTTCGTGAAGGCTCTAACTCTGGTAAATTTGAGATTGCCAAGTTGATTGATCATGTTGATAAAAATAAACCCATTGAATGGATTAAGATACACGATCTCCCCGATCATGTTTATTTTAACCACGAACAACATGTAAAAGTTGGCAAACTCAATTGCACCGAGTGCCATGGAGATGTAGAAAATATGGATAGAGTTAAGCAAGTATCGGATTTATCAATGGGCTGGTGCTTAGATTGTCACAAAGAAAAAGGGATTGATGCAAAAGGAAATGGCTACTACCAACACAATAAAAAGGTGCTGGATGCTATTCATGCCAACTTAGGTGATACCATTACCGCAGCCCAAATGGGTGCTAATGATTGTATGAAATGCCACTATTAACTGAATTTTAATCTACGCTTCCGAATGAAAACATATTGGACATCGCCAGAATCATTGGATCCAAATAATAAATCAGACCTCGAACCTGAAAAAAAAGCGAATTCGTTATTTGATATTTTGGAAACAGAGAGTGGTTCGACTCGACGTAATTTTTTAAAATTTTTTGGTTTTAGTGTTGCATCAGTTGCAGTACTTTCGAGCTGCGAAAAGCCGATTAAAAAAGCCATCCCATTGCTTATTCAACCCGAAGAGATAAAGCCGGGACAATCAACTTATTACGCTTCGGCTTTTAGCGATGGAGGTGAACAAACAGGGATATTGGTTAAAGTGCGCGATGGGCGTCCCATCAAGATCGAAGGCAATGAACTCTGTCCACTATCAAAAGGAGGCACATCGGCTCGAATTCAGGCATCGTTGCTCAACTTATACGACGAAAACAGACCCACCGGAGCACTTGCCAAATCAACCTCAACCAATATTGATGAATTACTATCATCACTTGCATCGCAATTAAATAACACAAAAGATGAAATAACTATTATCACCCCAACAATCACAGGCCCATCGTTTAAAAGATTGCAGAAGAATTGCATTCAAAAATACCCGAATTTTAAATTTATAACCTACGACAGTATTTCTTACAATGCGCTTCGGGATGCATGGACTCAGTATTTAGGAAAGTCAGCCATTCCGTTGTATCGGTTTGATAAAGCTGAAGTAATTGTTGCATTTAACGCTGACTTTATTGGCACTTGGTTACAGCCATTGCAATTTACCAAACAATATATTCAAGGACGAAAATTAAATAACGGCGAAAGAATACTTTCGAAACACATTCAATTCGAGTCAATATTCTCATTAACAGGAAGTAATGCCGACGAGCGCTACTCGATTGCTCCTTCGCAGGAAGCTAATTATTTATCCAAATTACACAACGAATTAAAGGCACTTTCAACCAATGGTATTTCAACCGAAACTGAAGAATCCATCAAACAAACTGCTTTAGAACTTTGGAATCACAAAGGTAAAGCATTGGTAGTTTGCGGTACTAACCTCGTAGAAAATCAACTCATTGCCATTGCCATAAACGAATTACTTGGCTCAATGGGATCAACCATTGATGTAACTCAAACAGTTAATCTTTATGCTGGTAACGATAAAGAGTTTGAGAATTGGTTAAATAGAGCTGGAAGTAAATCGATTGGCGCAGCTATCTTACTAAATGTGAATCCGATTTACAATTATCCATCGGCCGATAAATTTGCTAATGCGCTCAAGAGCATTCCGATAACCATTGCCATTTCCGATCAGCATACCGAAACAACACGCGAATGTGAATATGTTTTTGGATGTCATCATTACCTCGAAAGCTGGAACGATTATCAACCCATTGAAGGCGAATTCCTTTTATCGCAACCCACCATTAACCCATTTTTAAACACACATCAAGCCGAAGAATTAATTGGTAAATTGTTTGGGTTTACAATTAATTGGTACGATTTTATTAAAGAAACTTGGCAAACCGAACTCTACGCCAAAACATCAAGTCTATCGTTTAAAAGTTTTTGGCAGCAAAGCTTACACGATGGCGTTTTTACATTACAACAGACTAAAAATTCACCAAAAGTTAACTCAATAAATAGCGCTGAACTAATTCGACAAGCTTTGCTACAAAAAAACAACTCAAATGGATTTGAATTAGTATTATATCAAAATATTGCTTTGGGTGATGGTCGATGGGCTAACAACCCATGGTTACAAGAATTACCCGATCCAATTTCGAAAGTATGTTGGGATAACTATTTAGCTGTTTCCTCTTTTGATGCGAAAATGAGAGGTTGGGAAACTGGCGATATTGTTAAAGTAAATAATATTGAAATACCTGTATTTGTGCAACCTGGTCAAGCGCGAAATACACTTGCTATTGCCTTGGGTTATGGACGACTTTCATCGGGAACAGTGGCATCGGGATTGGGCGTAAACGGATTTCCAATGGCGCAATTAACTAGCGGAAAACGGAATTATCAAAACGTTGGATTACAGTGCGTACTCACCGAATCGACCTACGAATTGGCTACCACGCAACGCCATCACTCAATGGAAGATCGCCCAATTATTCGCGAAACAACATTAAGTGAGTACCTAAAAGATCCATCAGCAGGCAATCATATGCATGCCGAAACTGAAAAACAGTTGGTTAATTTATATAAAAAACATGTTTACAATGGCCATCATTGGGCAATGGTTATCGACTTAAACAGTTGCATTGGCTGTAATGCTTGCGTTGTTGCTTGCTCGGTCGAAAATAACGTGCCAGTAGTTGGCAGGGACGAAGTTCGACGCAGTCACGAAATGCACTGGATACGCATTGATAGATACTACTCAGGCGATCCCGAAAACCCTGAATTGGTTAGGCAGCCAGTTATGTGCCAGCATTGCGATGAAGCACCCTGCGAAAATGTGTGTCCTGTTTCGGCCACCAGCCACAGCAGCGAGGGACTGAACCAAATGACCTACAATAGATGTATTGGAACCCGCTACTGCAACAACAATTGCGCATATAAAGTCCGCCGTTTTAACTGGTTTGATTATACCGGAGCCGACGCTATTCCATTTAATACACATGATGTAGCAGGAATGACCGTTGACATGAAGCGCATGGTACTCAATCCAGATGTAACCGTAAGAGCAAAGGGAGTGATAGAAAAATGTTCGCTTTGTGTTCAGCGCATACAAGAGAAAAAGTTATTAGCTAAGAGCGAATCTCGTCCATTAGAGGATGGCGAAATAGTAACTGCTTGTCAACAAGCATGCCCTGCTAGTGCTATTGTATTTGGAGACCTCAACAACCCCGAAAGCGAAGTTGTGAAACTCATGCAACAAGAGCGACGATATCATCTGCTCGAAGAGCTTAAAACATTGCCATCGGTTGCCTATTTAACCAAAGTACGTAATACCAATAATCATGCATAACCAAACTGCACCGCGTATGCGAGAGCCACTAATTGAAGGCGCAAAAACAAATACTCAAATTACAAACGATGCAATGGTTCCCATTAATAGCAGACCGGGTAAATTGTGGTTTGTAGCATTAGCCATTTCACTGGGAGCATTTGCCATTGGCATGTATGCCATTATTCTTACCTCGTGGCAAGGCATTGGAATGTGGGGACTCGACAAAACCGTTGGTTGGGGTTGGGACATAACCAATTTTGTTTGGTGGGTAGGAATAGGACATGCGGGAACTTTCATCTCAGCTATACTCTTACTATTCCGCCAAAAGTGGCGCACCTCGGTAGGTAGAGCATCTGAGGCCATGACTATTTTTGCCATTTTATGTGCTGGACTTTTTCCGCTCATTCACATGGGACGAATTCCTTTAGGCTTCTTTATTTTTCCCTATCCAAACACTCGCGATGTATGGGTGAACTTCAACTCGCCACTTTTATGGGATGTATTTGCATTAACTGCATACATTTTGGTTTCATTGATGTTTTGGTTTGTAGGTATGATACCTGATTTAGCAACTGTAAGAGACCGATTACAACCTGGTTTAAAAAAATCGATATATGCGTTTTTCAGTTTTGGATGGACAGGTTCAGCTCGCCAGTGGGCTCGATACGAATCGATGCT
>JBBQUP010000085.1:0-14856 GCA_038212305.1 Bacteroidales bacterium | reverse complement strand
TTTCCACCAAAGAAAATTAAAACCACCGATGATAGTGTTACTACAACCAATGAATCTAATTTGTAATTAAACCTTGGAGGATCAAACGTGTTAAAAACATTTAAACTTGGTGGTATTCATCCAGCCGAAAACAAACTATCCACCAATCAAACTATAAAAACTCTTCCAGTTCCTGAACAGATTGTTGTATCATTATCGCAACATTTGGGAGCTCCTGCTGAAGCCCTTGTGGTTAAAGGCGACAAAGTAAAAATAGGACAACCCATTGCTAAGCCATCGGGATTTGTTTCAGCAGCTATTCATTCGCCCGTTTCTGGTACGATCGAAAAAATTGATGATTTACCTGATGCATCGGGCTATCGACGTAAAGCCATTGTTATAAAAACCGAAGGTGATGAATGGTTCCAAGGCATTGACACCTCGAGTGATCTTAAGACTGAAATTACGCTTACGGCTCAAGAGATAATAAAAAAAATTGCCGAAGCAGGCATTGTTGGTTTAGGAGGTGCAACATTTCCAACGCATATCAAACTTTCACCCCCTCCTGGTAAAAAATGTGAGGTGCTAATTATTAATGGTGTTGAGTGCGAGCCGTATTTAACCTCCGATCATCAGTTAATGCTCGAAAAAGGTGATGAAATTCTTGTGGGTATTCAAATACTCATGAAAGCGCTTGATTTAAGCAAAGCCATTATTGGAATCGAGAATAACAAACCCGATGCCATCAAACACTTAGCTAACCTAGCCAAGAAATATACAGGCATTACAGTTCAACCGTTAAAAGTTCAATATCCTCAAGGAGGTGAAAAACAGTTGATAGATGCATGTATTGGACGACAGGTTCCATCAGGTAAACTTCCTATTGAAGTAGCATCAGTAGTTCAAAACGTAGGAACGGCGTTTGCAATTTACGAAGCTGTACAAAAAAATAAACCTCTGGTTGAACGCGTAGTTACAGTAACCGGAAAATCGTTGAGTAATCCATCCAACTTTTTAGTGCGAATTGGAACTCCCATCTCACTATTAATTGAAGCTGCTGGCGGATTACCAGAAGATACCGGTAAAATAATTGGAGGTGGCCCAATGATGGGTAAGTCACTCACATCAACCGATGTAACTATATCAAAAGGCAGTTCGGGCATATTAATTATGCCACAAACCGAGGCTACGCGCAAACCAATGCAAAACTGCATACGATGCTCGAAATGCGTTTCTGTTTGTCCAATGGGATTATCGCCTTATTTGCTAATGACTTTATCGAAAAAAGAAATTTTCGACAGAGCTGAAGATGAGCATGTTATGGATTGTATCGAATGTGGTTCGTGCAGCTATACTTGTCCATCAAACCGCCCATTGTTAGATTACATTCGTTTTGGCAAGAGCAAAGTAGGTCAAATTTTGCGCAGCCGCAATAGTATTAAGTAAGTTAATAATCGCATATATACAATGAATAAATTAACTGTATCTCCTTCGCCGCACATTCATAGTGGCGACTCCGTAAAAAAGAACATGTACGGCGTTATCATTGCTTTATTACCCGTTTTATGGGCATCGGTTTATTTCTTTGGACTAGGATCGATTGTTGTGATAGGCACGTCTATTATTTCTTGCATGCTTTTCGAATTTCTCATTCAAAAATATATGCTCAAGGGTGAGCCAACGGTTTTAGATGGCTCGGCTATTTTAACTGGTCTGTTACTTGGATTCAACATGCCGAGTAATCTCCCCGTAGGTCTAATAATAATTGGTTCGCTTGTGGCCATTGGAATTGGGAAAATGGCATTTGGAGGATTGGGAAATAACCCATTTAATCCGGCTTTAGTTGGAAGAGTGTTTTTATTAATATCATTCCCGGTTCAAATGACCTCATGGCCAATACCTTTGGAATCGCGCATGAGTTATGTGGATGCATCTACTGGTGCAACTCCATTGGCACTATTAAAAGAAGGCTTAAAAAACCACGAAGTATTAACTGATATCCTGCATAAAATTCCTTCTTATTCTGATATGTTTTGGGGATTTACTGGAGGTAGCGCAGGCGAAATTAGTGCCATTGCACTTTTAATTGGCCTTGTATATTTATTGATGAAACGAATCATCACATGGCACATCCCATTTAGCGTAATTGGATCAGTTGCTATATTCTCGGGCATTTTGCATTTATCGAATCCAACTATCTATGTCTCACCTCTATTTCACATTTTAACAGGCGGATTACTTTTAGGAGCTATATTTATGGCTACCGATTATGTAACCTCTCCCATGTCGAAAAGCGGAATGATTGTTTTTGGTGTTGGAATTGGCGTTATTACTGTTCTAATTCGAGTTTTTGGCGCCTATCCCGAAGGTGTTTCATTTGCCATACTCATCATGAACGGTTTCACCCCACTTATTGACAAGTACATGAAACCAAGCCTATTTGGGGAAGTGATTAAAACAGTTAAAAAATAACAGTATTCCAGATAAACATGGCAAAAACTGAATCGACATTAAAAAATATGCTGATGACATTGTTAGTCATCGCCATAATCTCAGGCACTTCGCTGGGTTTTGTTTATAAACTCACGAAAGATCCCATCGACCAATCGAAACTCGCCAAACAACAAAGTGCGATTAAAGAGGTTGTTCCCGAATTTAATAACGACCCAGCTGCCGAAGTAGATACCTTTGTAACTGAATCGGGCTTGAATTTGAAAATTTTTCATGCTAAAAAAGATGGCGTTGAAGTTGGACTGGCCATTGAAACCATCACAAACAAAGGCTTTAGCGGCGAAATAAAAATAATGGTAGGGTTTTTACCCGATGGCTCCATTTTAAACTACAGAGTTTTAAATCATCATGAAACACCTGGTTTAGGAAGTAAAATGGATGAATGGTTTCGTCCTGCAAAAGCAACAGTCAACCAAAATGAAGCCTCAAAACCCTCCTTCTTCAAATGGCTATTTGGCATTAAGTCGGGAACTGGTGGAGATAAAAGCATTATAGCTAAAACACCTGGCAAAAACAACTTAAGGGTATCGAAGGATGGTGGCGAAATTGACGCGATTACAGCCGCAACCATCAGCAGTAGAGCTTTTTTGGATGCGGTTGACAATGCCCGAATGGCTTATCTGAGTCAAAAAACGAAAAAAACCGAATCAGTAACTCAAACCCCTCAAGAAATTGTTCATGAATAACTGGAAAGTACTTTTCAATGGCATCCTCAAGGAGAATCCCATTTTCACTTTACTTCTAGGAATGTGTCCTACATTAGGCGTAACCTCATCGGCAATTAATGGCCTTGGAATGGGTTTAGCAACCACTTTTGTATTGGTCATGTCAAATTTAGTAGTGGCTCTAATAAAAGATTTCATCCCCGATAAAGTACGTATTCCTGCGTTTATTGTAGTTATTGCCACCTTTGTTACCATTGTTGAAATGACCATGCAAGCCTATCTACCAGCACTGTTTAATTCACTAGGGCTTTTCATCCCCTTAATTGTGGTTAACTGCATTGTGCTAGGACGAGCTGAGGCTTTTGCTTCTAAAAACACAGCCATCAGTTCAATTTTCGATGGATTGGGAATGGGACTTGGCTTTTCGTTGGCGTTAACGCTTTTAGGATCAATACGCGAATTACTTGGTAGTGGAAAACTATTTAACTCCTCTATTTATCCTTCCGATTATGGCATGTTAATATTCGTATTAGCACCAGGCGCATTTATCGCTTTAGGCTTTTTAATCGCTATCATCAATAAATTAAAGAAAACCGCTTAACAAGAAATCATCATGACTCTGATATTAATTGTTATTTCCGCCATATTTGTCAACAACATTGTACTAAGTCAATTCTTAGGCATTTGTCCATTTTTAGGCGTATCGAAAAGAATAAGCACTGCCATTGGTATGACAGGTGCTGTAACGTTTGTAATGATTTTGGCTACCACCATTACCTACTTGCTACAAAAGCTAATTCTGGATCCATTTCATGTTGGATACCTTCAAACCATCTCGTTTATATTGGTAATTGCTGCATTGGTTCAAATGGTTGAGATTATTCTTAAAAAAGTAAGTCCCCCACTTTATCAAGCATTGGGTGTTTTTTTACCGTTAATAACTACCAATTGCGCCTTATTAGGAGTTGCCATCATGACTGTTCAGAAAGGCTTTAATTTAGTGGAGGGAGTTGTTTTTGCTGCTTCAATTGCTGCTGGTTTTGGATTAGCTTTAATAATATTTGCAGGAATTCGCGAACAACTCGATTTAGTGGATTTGCCTAAAGGCATGAAAGGCACACCAATTGCATTACTTGTTGCCGGATTATTAGCTATGGCATTTATGGGATTTTCGGGTATCGTATAAAAATATCGTAATATTTAACAACTCAATAAGGGATATTTGCGTTATAGCAGTATCCCTTGTTTTTTATGGAATAATATTTGCTCTACACGAGTATTCCTATTAATTTTCACGCAATCAATCTTTACTATTTATGTCTGATACTTTCAAGAAACCTAGTAGCCTCACAATCAAATTACTATCAATATCAACTGCTATAATTGCAATAGTTTTGACTATTCAATTATTTACTTACAGCACAACAACGACAACAAGTCCTAAAAAAACAATGGAATCGTACGGATATCAAATTGTCTCAGCTCCCCTACCCGATTCTCTTTCATTTGCTACTGAAAAAGTTCCATTGCACAATTTAGACGTGGCCGAAAACTTTGAACGTGAATTATTAATCAACACCTATTGGCAGTCTCAAACACTCTTATTTATTAAACGCGCTAAAAGATATTTCCCTGTTATTGAACCCATTTTAAAAGCTCAGGGAGTACCCGACGATTTTAAATATCTAGCACTTATCGAGAGTAGTTTTATGCCTCGAACCGTTTCACCAGTTGGTGCAACAGGAATATGGCAGTTTATGAAAGATACGGCCAAAGAAAATGGTTTAGAGGTGACTCAAGAGGTTGATGAGCGTTATCATATTGAAAAAGCAACTGAAGCAGCATGCAGATATCTTAAAAATGCCTACTCCAAATTGGGTTCATGGACGCTGGCCGCAGCTTCGTATAACGGAGGCATTTCGGGCATCAGCAAGCAACAAGTCATTCAGAAAAACACTAAGTACTACGATTTACTTTGGGGTGATGAAACCGGGCGTTATGTTTATCGAATACTCGCAGCCAAAGTAATTTTATCGAACCCCGAAAAATATGGTTTTAAAGTTGAACCACACGAAAAATATCAACCTATTTTGTTTACTATTATTACTATTTCAGGCGCAGTTTCTGACTTTGCTGACTTTGCTTCGGTGCATGGCACCACCTATAAAGATCTTAAAAATCTCAACCCTTGGCTTAGAGAATCGTCGTTGTTGAATCTGAAAAACACCGTTTATCAAATAAAAATTCCTTTAAGAAACACTGATAAACTTTAATCAGCCAAATTCTCAGCCTCTTTTTATATCTTTACGGGTTAATTTTTTAAGTGTGAGTGGAGAAACAAAAAATCATACGATTGAGGCATTTAAGCCACAATTCGAAGACGCAATAAATGTTTATGGCGCAAGAGTTCATAATCTCAAAAACATTCAGGTAAGCATACCTCGAAATAAATTAGCAGTAATTACGGGGTTAAGTGGCAGTGGAAAATCGTCATTGGCATTCGATACCATTTATGCCGAAGGTCAGCGACGATATATTGAAACATTTTCAGCCTATGCACGCCAATTTTTAGGCGGATTGGAACGGCCTGATGTGGATCGAATTACGGGTTTAAGTCCTGTTATATCAATTGAGCAAAAAACAACTGGTAAAAACCCGCGTTCAACCGTTGGAACCATAACCGAGATATACGATTTTCTTCGATTGCTCTATGCTCGTGCAGGTGAGGCCTTCTCTTACGAAACGGGCGAAAAAATGGTGAAATACACCGATCAACAAATTCTGGATTTAATAATTGAACAATTCGATAAACAAAAAGTAAATATTCTGGCTCCTTTAGTTAAAGGTCGAAAGGGACATTACAAAGAGCTTTTTGAACAAATTCGCAAGCGAGGATTTTTAAATGTTCGGGTTGATGGCGAAATTATTGAAGCCACCTATGGCTTAAAGCTCGATAGATATAAAAATCATTTCATTGAATTAGTGATCGATCGCATTCAGGTGGATGCCGATGACACCAAGCGTCTTTCCGAATCCATCAAACAAGCCATGAAACATGGTAAGGGAATAATGATGGTGGCCGATACCAAAAGAAACTCAAGGTATTTTAGTCGATTGCTGATGTGTCCTACAACCGGAATTTCATATAACGAACCTGCACCTCATTCGTTCTCATTCAACTCGCCTCAAGGGGCTTGCGAACGTTGCAAAGGCTTAGGTAAAGTGGATGAAGTAGATTTCGAGAAAATTATTCCTAACACCAAAGAAAATCTATACAATGGTGGCATATCGCCGCTAGGCAAATATCGTAATTCGCTAATTTTCTGGCAAGTCGAAGCCATTGCAACCAAATTTGGGTTCACGCTTAAAACACCGATAGAGGAAATTCCAGAAGAGGCGCTCGAAATAATTTTGCATGGATCAAGTGAGCCGATCACACTAAAAAACACCCCGCTGGGAACCCAATCAAACTATTTTTTAAGTTTCGATGGGGTAATTAAATACATTGTTGATCAACAAGATAACGACACATCGGAGAAAGCGCGAAAATGGGCGAATCAATTCATCCGTGCAACAACTTGTCCCGATTGTAAAGGGATGCGCCTGAATCGCGAAGCCCTTCATTTTAAATTTAGCGATAAAAACATAGCTGAGATTTCGGACATGGATCTTTCGGCATTAGCTGAGTGGTTTACTAATATCGAAACAAAACTTTCATCGAAACAAAAAATTATTTCTATTGAAATATTAAAAGAAATTCGAAGTCGACTTCAATTTTTGCTCGATGTTGGTCTCGACTATCTTTCACTTAATCGATCGGCTATGACGCTCTCTGGCGGCGAAAGTCAGCGAATACGATTAGCAACTCAAATTGGCTCGCAATTGGTTAATGTTTTGTACATTTTAGATGAGCCAAGCATTGGATTACATCAAAAAGACAATCAAAAACTAATTAATTCGCTTAAACAGCTGCGCGACTCGGGCAATTCGGTTCTTGTGGTTGAGCACGATAAGGACATGATGATGTCGGCTGATTATGTGATTGATATTGGTCCTCGCGCGGGTATACATGGTGGTGAAGTGGTTGCATTTGGCACTCCTGATGAGATTCTGAAAGCTCATACACTCACATCTGACTATTTAAATGGCGAAAGCATCATTGAGATACCCAAAAAGCGAAGAAAAGGAAATGGCAAAAATCTGATTCTAGAAGGTGCAACCGGAAATAACCTAAAAAACGTCACCGCAACATTCCCTTTGGGCAAACTCATTTGCGTAACAGGCGTATCGGGTAGCGGCAAGTCAACATTAGTTAACGAAACCCTCTACCCTATTCTAAATCAGTTTGTTTACAAATCCATAAAAGATCCGCTACCATTTAAAGCGGTTATTGGTTTAGAGCATATCGATAAAGTAGTGGATGTGGATCAATCGCCAATTGGTCGAACTCCACGATCAAATCCGGCTACTTACACAAAAGTATTTGATGAAATTCGCAAGCTTTACAGCGAACTTCCTGAAGCCAAAATTCGAGCCTATAAACCTGGACGGTTTTCATTTAACGTTGTGGGAGGGCGATGCGAAACCTGCAAAGGTGGTGGTGTTCAGGTTATTGAAATGAATTTTCTACCCGATGTAATGGTAAAATGCCCCGAATGCGAAGGGAAACGCTATAACCGCGAAACACTTGAAGTCCGTTACAAAGGGAAATCCATTTCAGATGTATTAGATATGACTCTTGAGCATAGTGCTGAATTCTTTGAGAATATCCACTCAATTCATCATAAACTTAAAGTACTTAATGAAGTTGGATTGGGTTACGTCACGCTCGGTCAACCGTCAACCACCTTATCTGGAGGAGAATCGCAAAGAGTTAAACTGGCTACCGAACTGGCTAAAAAGGATACTGGAAAAACCATATATATTTTAGATGAACCAACCACCGGCTTACATTTCGAAGACATACGAGTGTTGCTAAATGTTTTACAGTTGCTGGTTGATAAAGGAAATACAGTAATAATTATTGAGCACAATTTAGATGTGATCAAAGTGGCCGATCATATTATCGACATTGGCCCTGATGGAGGTAGAAATGGAGGTGAAATTATGGCTGTCGGCACTCCGGAACAAATCATTAATCATCCAACTAGCTACACAGCACAATTTTTAAAACCTGAATTACAAAAATAACCACCCTAAAACCACCCAGCATGCACAAACCAGTACGCATTAAATGCATAAATAACAATCAAATAAAAGAATACCCAAAAGAAACAACGCTTGCCGAGATAGCAAAGGATTTAAACATTACACTAAAAGCTCCCATAATTGGAGCATTAGTCAATAATAAAGTTGCCGAATTATCTTACGAAGTCTATCATCCAAAAAACATAGAGTTTATCGATGTTACTCACCCCGAAGGATTGCGACTTTACATGCGTAGCTTAAATTTTATTTTATATAAGGCTGTTAAAGATTTATATCCGCAAGCTCGCTTAACCATTGAGTATTCAATTTCGAAAGGCATATACTGCGAGGTACACCACAATGGCTTTGAACTCTCAATACAAGAAGTGTTTAACATTGGCTCTCGCATGAGAGAAATTGTAGAGATGGATCTACCTTTCATCAGAGAACAAAAAGAAACAGAAGAGGTCATCTCCATTTTTAAATCTCATGACTTAATTGCCCCAGCTGAATTAATGCAACATCGTGGGAAGGTATATACTTCTTTTCACCGACTTGATGGATTGGTTGGCAATTTCTATGGATTCATGGCTCCAAGTACTGGTTATATAAAAGTTTTTGATTTAAATAAATATTACAACGGAATGTTACTTCAACTTCCAAAGCAATCATCGCCTGAAGAAGTACAAGAGTTAGTCATTCAAGATAAGATGTTTGAAATTTTCAGGGAACATACTTCATGGAACCGAATTTTGAGCGTTAGTCATGTAACTGGGTTGAACAAAGCATGCAACAACGGTAAATCTGAAACACTTATTAAAGTATCAGAGGCTTTACATGAGAAAAAAATCAGTCAAATCGCTGATTTGATTTTCATAAAACGCAATCAAGTACGAATTGTACTCATTTCTGGCCCATCGAGTAGCGGTAAAACTACTTTTAGCAAACGCTTGGCTATTCAATTGCTTGTTTCGGGAATAAAGCCTATTAACTTATCGCTCGATAATTATTTTGTTAATCGCGAACTCACTCCCAAAGATGAAAATGGAGAGTATGATTTTGAATCGTTAGAAGCTTTAGATGTTGAATTATTTAACCAACAACTACTAAGCTTAATGAACGGTGAAACCATCGAAATTCCAAAATTTTCATTTGAAACTGGCACACGCTATTACGATGGAGATAAGCTGACAATGTCAAGCGAAAACATCTTAATAATTGAGGGAATTCATGGTCTTAACCCTAAATTAACGCATTTAATTCATACCGAAAATAAGTTTAAAATTTATGTATCTGCTCTAACATCAATAAATCTAGATGATCTTAACCGAATTCCTACTACCGACAATCGTTTAATTCGTCGAATAGTACGAGATTATCGTTACCGTAAATACTCTGCATGTGATACGTTATCGCGTTGGGCAAGTGTTCGAAGAGGCGAAGAACTACATATTTTCCCCTTTCAAGAAGAAGCCGATGTGATGTTTAATTCAGCACTTTTATATGAATTGGCAGTACTAAAACCATTTGCTGAGCCTATTTTATTGGAGGTTCAACCAAACCATACCGAATATGCAGAATCAACACGTCTTTTAAAATTTTTCAGCTACTTAAAACCAATAAACCCTCGCGAAATCCCGCCTACATCAATCATACGCGAGTTTATGGGAGGAAGTAGCTTTAATTACTAAACTAACCACACAACCTGCTTTTTGTCTTTTTTTACAACATAACTTTTTTGTATATTTCACCATTTGAATCAAATACATTAATTCAAATGATTTCAAAATCAATTTCCAATTTTCGGATACTCCAACAAAAAGGATTGCTCGAAGCTTTCATTTGGATAGTGGCATTATTGGCACTCGCATTTACTAATCCAACATCTGATTCACACTACTCTCTTTGCCTATTTAAGAGTTTAGGAATTTCTTTTTGTCCCGGATGTGGTATAGGCAATTCCATTTCTTATCTTTTTCATGGTCAGTTTTCCCAGTCGTTTCACAGTCATCCATTAGGATTATTAGCCATTATTGTGCTAACTTATCGCATTATTTCAATATTAAAGTCATTTATTAACCCCATAAAACCAAATTATCATGAATAGAATTATATCAATTCTGCCAGAGCTTGAAATGGATGAAGCTTTATTTCTCGACACTCTGCTTAAGGATAAAACCGACGATCAAGTGCGGAACTATCTAATGGTTTACCGCAGTCGACGCAGAGATCCTCAAATTATTTTAATTACAACATTGGTAGGTTTGTTTGGCCTTGCCGGGATTCAGCGTTTTATTACCAATCAAATTGGAATGGGAGTCTTATATTTCTTAACTGGAGGCCTTTGTTTAATTGGAACCATCATCGATTTAGTAAATTACAAAACATTGGCAATGGAATACAACCAGAGAGTTGCGAGAGAAGTTATGATGTTTATTTAACCATCCGTTTTTCGTTTGATTTTACTAATCGAGTAAAACGATTCAAAAAAGAGGTTTTGATAATTAAATCAAAACCTCTTTTTGTAAATACAACTTCTCAGGGGCGTTATCCCTATCGACTTCGTAGAATAATATATGCCGAATATAACAGAGGGGCGTTAGCCCTGTTCTATTCGTTGCATCTAAATATGAATCACCTCACCATAAGCAGCCGCGGCAGCTTCCATAATAGCTTCGGACATAGTAGGATGTGGATGAACGGTTTTAATAATATCCTTTCCTGTGGTCTCTAACTTTCGAGCGGTTACCAATTCAGCAATCATTTCGGTCACATTAGCCCCAATTAAATGAGCTCCTAGTAACTCACCATATTTAGCATCAAAAATAAGTTTTACAAAGCCATCTTTATGACCAGCAGCACTTGCTTTACCTGAAGCAGAAAAAGGAAATTTGCCAATCTTAAGTTCATATCCTCGCTCAACAGCAGCTTTTTCAGTCATTCCCACTGATGCCACTTCTGGATTGGTATACGTACATCCTGGTATGTTTTCGTAATTCAAAGGTTCGGGATGATGACCAGCTATATTTTCAACACAAATAATACCTTCAGCCGATGCAACGTGAGCCAATGCTTGACCGGCAACAATATCACCAATGGCAAATATTCCTTTGACCGATGTTTGATAGTAAGCATCAACCTTTACTCGTCCCTTTTCAATAACAACACCAACCTCTTCTAATCCAAGCCCTTCGATATTTGGCGAAATACCAACCGCCGATAAAACCACATCGGCCTCTAACTGCTCATCTCCTTTTTTGGTTTTAACAGTTACTTTTAGTTTTTTACCCGATTTATCAACATGAGTTACTTCCGATGATGTCATCACCTCGATACCTGCTTTTTTAAATGAACGTGCCAATTGCTTCGAAACCTCTTCATCCTCTAATGGAACTATTTGATCCATAAACTCAATCAAAGTAACTTTCGTTCCAATCGCATTATAGAAATAGGCAAATTCACTTCCAATAGCTCCACTGCCCACCACAATCATCGTCTGAGGTTGTTTTTCAAGCACTAAGGCTTTTCTGTAGCCGATGATTCTTTCGCCATCCTGAGGCAAAGCAGGTAACTCCCGACTGCGAGCTCCTGTAGCCAAAATTATATTAGTAGCTGTAACAATTTGTTTTGTACCGTCAAGAGATGTGACTTCAACACTCCCTGCCTTTATAATTTTACCAATGCCCGTAATAACTTCAACCTTATTTTTTTTCAGCAAAAACTGAATCCCTTTACTCATTCCATCCGCAACACCTCTGCTTCGTTTTACCATCGCATTAAAATCAGGAGCTACTTCGCCTGAAATCGAAATTCCATAATCAGCGGCATGAGTCAAATATTCAAACACTGATGCACTTTTCAATAACGATTTAGTTGGAATACAACCCCAATTTAAACATACACCACCCAATTCAGCCTTTTCAACAACAGCTGTCTTTAAACCCAGCTGAGAAGCTCTAATTGCTGCAACATAGCCTCCAGGGCCACTTCCTATAACAATTAAATCAAAATTCATAAATCAATTATTTAGACTTTTTTTAACAACTTAATAAATACTTCAACTTAACATCATCATCAGTACATCAAGTTAAAAATAACACTATCAATAACAAAAGAAAATGAGGTTTGTTGATATATTTAATTAAACTGCATAAAAAAACCGCCATTTAACAAATGACGGTTCATATTAACTATCTAATCTAATTATTTCATTAGTTCTTCTAACTTGTTAATCAAATCATCTCCACGCAAGTCTTTTGCAATAATCACTCCATCCTTATCTAATAAAAAAGTAGTTGGAATAACCTGAATAGCGTATGATTGTGAAACACTTCCATCTAAATCACGAACTTGAGTCCAAGTCATCTTATCCTGTTCAACCGCTTGTAACCATTTTTCTTCCTCGCGATCAGTAGAAACACTTACCACTTCAAATCCTTTTTTATTAAACATCGCATAGGCTTTAACCACATTAGGATTTTCTTGACGACAAGGTGCACACCATGATGCCCAAAAATCGACTAACACATATTTACCTTTAAAGCTCGACAAAGAAACATCAGCCCCATTAGATGATTTAAGTGTAAATTCGGGTGCTGGTTTACCAACTGCTACAGCTTGCATAGCTAATTCATGCTTTTCCATCGGTTCAAGCAATTTTTTCAACTCGTTCACATAAACATGCTCACCTAGAGCAGTTTCGAATTTGGCAATTAACTCTTTAAGCTTAGTCGTATCATACTCACCTGCTACATTTAATGTCATAAATGCACCTACAGCATTATTCGTATTTGTTTCAACAAACTTGTTAAAGTAAGTTTTTTGTTCTTCAAAGATACTGCCCATCTCTTCGCGCAAGCTATTCATCGTTGCCTGATCGCCGCTCATCTGAGCCTTCATAAAATCGTTTTTGATTTCAACGGTTCGAACTTTCCCTGGCATTTCGTTGTTGAACTTTGCAAATAATGCTGTTGATTCTGATCCAGTAACCTTTACATCATCTAATTTTTCAAATTCGCCCGTTGCACTAATATCTTTATCTCCTCCAAAAAATACCAATGGTACTTTTTGACCTTCAAAAAATACAACTAACAATTGTGCATCAATTTTATCTATGGTAAAAATAAACTTACCATCCTTAACATCTACAGTATCAATGGCAAGAGGTGCTCCCTCTGAAATACGATTTAAATAAGCCTTAGTATCGGCTAAACCTTTCAAATTTCCTTCAATTTCTATACTTTTTGAAGAACATCCCCATATTGCTATTGAGATAGCTAAAAATAAAAACCCTTTTCTTAACATATATTACAATTTAAATTTATTTAAGTTTCTGAGCACTTGAGTCATGCACATTTTTTGCGGCATCAAGGTACTATTTATAATGGATATTTTTGAAATAAATATCTAAAAGTTCGTTTGCGGCAGCAAATGAACTCATCCGACTATTAACTACCTCTTTTTCATAATGATCGATAGCACTCTTAATTTGGGGATGCTGGAAAAAATTAGCTTTAAGAGTATTCTGAATCGTTTCGTGCATCCAAAATGATGCTTGCTCAAGTCTTCTTTGATTAAAAAAGTTATTCGCCGTGGTCAGTTGTATATATTCATTTAACATCTGCCATATTTCATCCATCCCCTGATTATACAACGATGAACAGGTTTTTACTTTAGGTGTCCACATTGATTTTGACGCAGGAAATAGATGCAATGCGCTTGTATATTGAGCTTTAGCTAATTGAGCTTTTTGCACATTGTTGCCATCGGCTTTGTTAATTACAATGGCATCGGCCATCTCCATAATACCTCGCTTTATTCCTTGCAATTCGTCACCAGCACCAGCAAGCATTAGCAATAAAAAAAAGTCGACCATCGAATGAACGGCTGTTTCTGACTGCCCAACTCCAACAGTTTCAATAAAAACGGTGTCATACCCGGCCGCTTCACACAAAACAATTGTCTCTCTGGTTTTACGAGCCACTCCTCCTAACGAACCTGCTGATGGACTAGGTCGAATATAAACCCGCGGATCAATTGAAAGTTGCTCCATTCGAGTTTTATCGCCTAAAATGCTTCCTTTGGTTCGTTCACTGCTTGGATCAATAGCTAATACTGCCAATTTATGACCTTGATTGACCACAAATAAACCTATTGACTCAATAAACGTGCTTTTACCAGCGCCCGGTACGCCTGTAATTCCAATGCGAATGGATTTGCCAGAATAAGGAATGCACTTATCAATTATTTGCCGAGCTATATCCTGATGATCAGCTCTTGAACTTTCGATAAGTGTTACAGCCTTGCTTAAAATGGTAATGTTACCTTGCAAAATACCTTCAACAAACTCATCAACGGTATGTAACCCTTTTTTTCGAGTTAAAAACCGTTGAGTTGATTCGTGACTAACAGGTTCAGGTCTTTCAATACCTCGTTGAACATTTAATCCCTTAAAATGAGGATCATCTTCAATATGTGAATGCTTATCTGCTATCACTCTAATTTAGTTCTATTT
>JBBQUP010000084.1:0-15219 GCA_038212305.1 Bacteroidales bacterium | reverse complement strand
GGCGCATCGCGCGCTGCGGAACTGCTGTTCACCGGCGACGTAATCGACGCAAGGACAGCGGCGGAGTGGGGACTCGTTTCCCGCGTCGTACCGGTCGACAAACTGATGGAAGAAGCGATGGCGCTGGCCACCAGGATCGCGCAGCAGCCGCCACAAGCCCTGCGCCTCGCCAAGACGCTGATGCGCCACGGCACGACGTCGTCCTATGACACGATCATGGAAATGTCGGCAGCGGCGCAGGCGCTCATGCATGAGACCAACGATCATGTCGAAGGCGTCAATGCGATCCTCGAGAAACGCGCGCCGATAATCGAAACTCATTGATTTGATTGGGAATGATTTTGATGAAGAAAGTCAATTGGATGCAACATCCATTCTATTAACATCTCCGATTAATGGAACGCTAATCAATAATAACGATGGTACAGTTACTTATACCCACGATGGTAGTGAAACATTAAGCGATAGTTTCACCTATACAATAAGCGATTTGGATGGATTAGTTTCAAATTCAGCTACTGTTAGAATAATTGTAACTCCAGTAAACGATATACCCATTGCTGTCGATGATAATGCGAATGTATCTGAAGGCGGTTCGGTAAGCATTAATGTAATTGCGAATGACTCCGATGCTGAAAATAGCCTTAATCTTTTATCTATAGTTTTAAGCTCTGTCAATCATGGAACGCTAATCAATAATAACGATGGTGCAGTTACTTATACCCACGATGGTAGTGAAACATTAAGCGATAGTTTCACCTATACAATAAGCGATTTGGATGGATTAGTTTCAAATTCAGCTACTGTTAGCATAACTGTAACTCCAGTAAACGATATACCTATTGCTGTCGACGATATTGCGAATGTATCTGAAGGTGGTTCGGTAAGCATTAATTTAATTGCGAATGACTCCGATGCTGAAAATAGCCTGAATCTTTTATCTATAGTTTTAAGCTCTGCTAATCATGGAACGCTCGTCAACAATAACAATGGCACGATAACTTATACTCATAATGGTAGTGATACAACTATCGATAGTTTTTCATATACTGTTGCCGATTTAAGTGGAGCTATTTCAAATACAGCAACTGTTAACATTAATATAACTCCCCAGAACGATGCTCCGGTTATCAACAGTCAAAATCCACTGGTTATTAATGAGGATGAATCGGTTGTTATCGATCTCAGTTATTTAACAGTTACAGACCCAGATAATTCCTATCCCACCGGATTTAGGGTGGTTATCGAACCGGATGTCAATTACTCATTTATTGGTAACGCAGTTTCTCCTGTAATGGATTTCCATGGACAATTAATCGTTAAATTAAGAGTGTCTGATGGATCAGTTTCAAACAATTTAAGTTCGCTATTTTTGCTTCAAATAACGGTGTCGCCAATTAATGATGCGCCCTTGGCTATTAAAGATGGTGTTTATACTGCTGAAAATACATCGGTTAACATTAATGTTTTGCAAAACGATAACGATAGTAAAGATCCACTTGGTGGCATAAACGACAATTCCATTGCAATTACACAAGCTCCCAAACATGGTTCTGCCATATTGCTGCCCAATCATACTATTAATTATACCCCTTATTCCGGGTTTTCGGGAAGCGATACGTTAATCTATCGAGTCTTTGATTTGGGTTATCCTCTACCAGCATTGTCCGATACTGCACTCGTAGTTATTAATGTGGCACGCCTATCGCCTGAAACTCATAACGACGTAGCCTCAACGTCCGAAGATGTTGCAGTTATTATTGATGTTTTAAGTAACGATACCGATTCGGGCAATGATATAAACCCAGCTACCCTTCGTTTAGTAACCTTACCGTTAAATGGTACTGCAACTATTACTGCCACTAATCGAATTAGTTATTTGTCGAATCCTAATTTTAATGGAGCCGATTGGTTTAGTTACACCGTGCGCGACTTTACCAATTTAATTAGTAATACTTCTCGGGTTGATATAACGGTTATTCCGGTAAACGATCCACCTGTTGCAGTTAATTATTCAGTTAATTCGCGAGAGAATGCGGTTGCGAATATTAATATCAATGATTTTTGTAGCGATGTGGATGGAAATATTGATTACGCTTCGGTTGCCATTACAAAACAGCCTACACATGGAACTGTTTCCTACGATTTTGCCAATAAGCGATTAGTCTATACACCTGTCATTGGATATGTTGGAATTGATTTTTTTAATATCACAATTGCTGATTTAGTTGGTGTTCGAAGTGCTGTTTCAGTTATTACTATTAATATCTCAAATCAGGCACCAACAGCAAACGATGATGCTGTTACAATTAATGAAGATGAAACTGCTCAAATAAATGTTGCCTTAAACGATACCGATCCTCAGAATAACCTCAATGTATTATCTGTTCAAATGACTAGTTTGCCTTTGCATGGCACTGCAACCGTTAACTCATTAACAGGAGTAATTCAATACTCACCCGTTGCTAATTATTTTGGGGCAGATGAGTTTGAATATAAAATTTGTGATTTGGATGGGTATTGCGATAATGCAAAGGTTGTAATTACCATTTTGTCGGTTAACGATTTACCTGTCGCCATTAATAAATCAGTTCAAACCAACGAGGATGTGAGCGTTGTGTTTACTATTTCTAATGAAGTATCTGATATCGATGGATTTATCAAGCTGTCGTCGCTTTCGCTTGTTTCCAATCCAAGTCACGGAACATTACTAATAAATAGCGCGAATGGTGAGCTTCAATACGCTCCAGCGCTGAATTATTTTGGTTTAGATCAGTTCACCTATTCGGTTTGCGATAATTCGGGTGGATGCACAACAGGTCTAGTTAATATTCAGGTGCAATCGGTAAACGATGCGCCAAATGCAGTAGCCGATGTATTCGATGTTATTGCAGGTTCAGCTGTATTATTAAATGTTACTGCTAATGATTTTGATATTGATGGAACCATAAATCCATCATCAATTTCTATTGTATTGCAACCGTCGCTTGGAACAGTTACCAAAGCAATTAATAACCAACTTGTTTATACATCAAATGCAAGCTTTGTTGGAACTGATGTTTTTACCTATCGAATTTGCGATATGGAAGGAGCCTGTTCGCAAGCTATTGTTACCTTACATGTTACATCGGGAAATATTGCTCCTGTTGCCAACGATGATAACATTATTGTGCCTGAAGATAAATCGGTTACAATCTATCCTTTAACAAACGATGTGGATGTCAATATTAATCCTCTCGCACTTTCTATCATCAGTCAGCCTGTTAATGGGACGATAGTGGTTAATCTTCCTTCTCAATCAATTACTTATTTCCCGAATGCAAACTATTTTGGAAGTGATCTAATTGTCTATCAAATTTGTGATCGTGGGCAACCGCCTTTATGCGATCAAGCCTCTATTTTCATCGAAGTTAGCCCAGTAAATGATGCCCCCGTTACGGTAAATGATGTGATTAATGTTACCGATGGTAATTTAAGTGAAGTAAATGTTTTGTTGAACGACACTGATATCGATTCGCCATTGTTAACCACCAAACTTATAGGAGCTATTCCTGCTGGAATAACAGCTGTTTTAACTTCGAAGGGATTATTAACCATAATGCCTGATTTGGGTTTGGCCTGCGGTGAATACATGCTCAAGTATCAACTGTGCGACAATGAATCGTCATGTGCTGAAGGATCGGTTACTATTGTATTGTCGGCTAGTGATAGTGATAACGATGGAATTCCTGATTGGATGGAAGGTAGAGATACTGATTCGGACAAGGATGGAATTGTTAACGCTTTAGATTTGGATTCGGATAATGATAGTATTCCTGATTTGGTTGAAGGAGGTGTAATTGACTTGTGCGTTCCTCAATTAATTGATAGCGATAACGATGGTGTTTATGATTATCTCGATTTAGATAGTGATAACGATGGCATAAGCGATTTGGTTGAGGGAACAGAGGATTGCGATAATGATGTTGTTCCTAATTATCGCGATTATTTCGATAACTGCTCTGTTGGTATTAAATCGCCCGAAATTTTCACTCCCAATGGCGATAGGGTGAACGACTTTTTTGTTATCCCAGCTGCTTCTGAGTATCCTCAAAATAAATTTGTAGTGATTAATCGATGGGGATTAGTTGTTTTCGAAGCTGCTAACTATATTAACAATTGGGATGGGCGATCCTCTGATTCTTCGCTAGGTTCAAATGTGCTGCCCGAAGGAACTTATTATTATGTATTTAAAAGTAGTGTAGATAGTTACCTAATTAAAGGTATCGTTTATATAAAATATTAGTGATGTATTAAAGCTTGTTAATGAGCTGTACTATTTTATTATGAAGCTGTTTGAATTTTTTAGATGTCTATATGAGAAGATAAGAAGATAAGAAGATAAAAAGATGAATGTTCTTCATCTGAAAACATCTAAAATAGCATATCTATCCGTTTAATATCTATTATTCTTCCTATCTATTCATTTAAATTAAATTTAAACAGTTACAAAGTATTTACGAATTATGTGTCATAAATAGTTGACGATATTTTACTTAAGTCATATGTTGAATAAATATAAAATTGTTTTGATTTTGGCACTTGGGTCACTAATGGCAAATACTGCTTTGGCGCAACAACAGCCTCTGATGGCGAATCAAAACCAAAATCAATTGTCTTTCAATCCTGCCTATGCGGGTTCAAAAGATGCATTAAGTGTTATGCTAGCAGCTCGTCAGCAATGGATGGGTTTTGACGGTGCTCCAGCTACTTACGCCTTAATGGCTCATACTCCCATTCAATGGAATCATGTTTCATTGGGCTTATCCTTAATTGTCGATAAGCAAAAACCGGTTCAGAATAGCAGCTTCTTTCTGGACTATTCGTTTCGATTTAATGTTTCAACCCGTACCCGGTTAAGTTTGGGCATGAAAGGGGGAGTTGATAATTATCTTGTCAATTTCAATCAGTTTCATCAATTACCTGGTAGTGTCGATGAATCGATTCCTGCTGAAACGTTGAATAACTGGATGCCTAATGTTGGCTTTGGGTTTTATATCGATCATCCGAAGTATTATTTTGGGTTTGCTGTTCCACGATTATTGGAAAATAAGTTCGATGAGTCAAGTGATATGTTTAAAGGGCACCAAATTCGCCACTACTACCTATCAGGTGGAGCAAATATTAAAACTGGTCAGCAATTGGTTGTAACACCTTCGGTATTGGCACGATATTCAGAGCCATCTGGACTTTTGTTTGATCTCGATATGACATTAATGATAAATGAAAAACTGTGGATAGGAGGATTGTATCGACTGAATAGTGCCATGGGCGCAATGTTGCGTTTAGGAATTACGCCCCAATTGTCGGTGGGTTATTATTACGAAATCCCAATTAGTACAGCTAATCAGTTTAATGTCGTATCGCATGAAATTACATTAGGTTACGAGTTTAAATTTAAGTCGTCGAGTGTTTTTAATCCACGGTATTTTTAATAGTATCAACATTTTAATTTCAATATTACTACATGATAAATGCTTTAAAAATATTGCTAATACTCTTTTTTTTGCCTTTGGTATCTGGTATTGCTCAAACGAAACAACTCATCAAGGCCGACAAGTATTTTTCTGAGTTTCGGTACCAAATTGCATTGAACCAATATCAGCAGATTTATAAAAAAGAGCAATCTGTTTTTTATGTTACTCGTCGAATTGCCGATTGCTATCGACTAACCAACCAGGCATCAAAAGCTGTTGAGTGGTATAAAATGTGTCTCGGGTTTCGCGATGTTGATCCATTGGTTTATTTTCATTTAGCTGGTCAATTGCAAAAAAATGGTAATTCTCAAGAGGCATCATCGTATTTAAAAGAATACTTTAAAAAAACTGGTCATGCAAATCTTCCAATTTATGATGAATTAGAGGATTATGTTGAGTTTTTAAATGAAGGGAAGGATCGTTTAACGGTTAAGAATTTAGAAATCAACACCTCGTTTAGTGAGTTTGGAGCTTGTGTTTTAGGTGATTCTTTACTGTTTTCTTCCGATCGACCAACGGGTAAATTTATTAACTATACCGATACTCGCTCTCAAAAATCATTTTTCGATATTTATTTTTCGGCATTAAAATCTAATGGATCTCTCTCTCGGCCAAAACATGCTGGTGCTCCGTTTAATTCTGCATTAAATGATGGCCCCATTGCTTTTAATTCATCTGGAGAAACAGGGTTTGTAACACGAAACATCAAAAATTCGAATCAACGAATTCAGGAACTTGATGTTTTAATGATTCGAAAAAAAGGAAAAGAATGGACAAACGAAGCCATCCAACTTCCAATTAAAACTAAAGGTGTATCAGTTGCCCATGTATGCCTATCGGCTAACGATAAAAAAATAATTTTCTCCAGTAATATGTCTGGTGGATATGGGGGTATGGATTTATATGAAAGTGAATTTAAAGCTGGTTACATTAGTGCACCTCGAAATTTAGGAGATAAAATTAATTCCCCAGGCAATGAAATTTTTCCTTTTGTAGATTCAAATAATGTACTCTATTTTTCATCTGATGGTCATGCAGGGTTGGGTGGATTGGATATTTATTGTTGTTATCCCGATTCATTGGGGTATTCAATTCCCTTCAATATGGGTAATCCCATAAATAGCATTTCCGATGATTTTGGGTTCTTTTATCTGCCTAGCAAACATCAAGGTTATTTGTCTTCCAATAGAGATGGGGGTAAGGGAAGCGACGATATTTATGAAGTCGATAAAATTGTTTGGGCTGGATATAAAAAAATAGTTGGCGCAGTTACCGATAGTTATGGATTGCCAATAGAAGCAGATATTACTGTGGTTGATGAAATAAATCAAGTTGTTAATACTCATCAAATTAAGTCGAACGGCGAATTCGAATTGTATATTCCTGCTCAAAAAAATCTGTTATTAGTGTTTAAAAGTGATGGGTATAAGAGTCGCAGCTATAAAATTTCGAATTCAGTTCAACCTTATAGTATCGAGGTTTTAAATGTTTCCTTAGATCGTTAAGATGATGATGTGTTTTTTTAATATTAGGTCGTTATAACGGTGAATATTTTCTTATCATCTATTATCAGGTTATTACTTTAAAATTGTTTTAATATGGAAGATGAAGTGCGTCGAAAACACTATTTTTTGCCAATGGTTTTAATAGGAATAATGTTTTTCATTATTGGCTTTGGAGTTGGGATTAGTGGTTTTTTGACTCCGTTTTTACAATCTGCATTTAATTTGTCATTGGCTCAATCGTATTTAGTGACTGTTGCCATTTTTTCCGCATTTGCATTGTTTGCGGCGCCTGCTGGATGGATAATTAGAAAAGTTGGTTATAAAAAAGCAATGATATTGGCTTTTTTCATCATGGCAATAGGTATGTTCTTGTTTGTTCCAGCATCCAATTATTTGAGTTTCCCCCTGTTTTTATTTGCATTGGTTATTGGTGGAATAGGAAATACATTGTTGCAAGCTGCTGTAAATCCATATGTTATCATTTTAGGGCCTCTCGAAAGTGCAGCTATGAGAATAAGCTTAATGAGTATATTAAATAAATCGGCTTGGTGGTTGGGATCACTCTTTTTAGGTCTTTTTATGAACCTTAAAAATGTGCAGCTAAACGATATTGTGTTTCCATTTTATATTGTTACCGGTATTTTATTGTCGTTGGGATTGTTTTTAATTTATTCCCCGTTACCCGAAGTTAAAGCAATAGGTGAGGATGAAGACGATACCGATTCTCACTCTACTTATTCATCCAATAAAACAAGTGTCTTCCAGTTTCCTCATTTACTATTAGGGGTTGTAGCACTGTTTTTATACGTAGGTGTTGAAACACTTCCAATGGTTTCTATAATCGGATATGCCAATGCAATTTTTGGTAATTCAATGGATGATCCCGATTCCTTTTTAATGATAATGCCTCTTGGCTTAGTGCTTGGTTATCTATTTGGGGTGCTTGTTATTCCTAAACTTATTTCCCAAACGAATGTTTTAATCTTGTTTTCGATTTTAGGCATTGTATCAGCTTTATTGCTGATTTATCTGTCAGACGAAAACAGTATTTATACGATGGCGCTTATAGGATTTTCTAATTCTCTAATGTGGCCAGCTATATGGCCTTTGTCCATTTCCGATTTAGGACGGTTCACTAAATCAGGATCGGCATTATTGGTAATGGGTATGGTTGGAGGTGCTGTAATTCCTTTGGTTTTTGGAGTAATTATTGATGCCGTTAAAACCACCGAAATAGCTACGGCAGTTGATTATCAAAAAGGATATTGGTTGTTTATACCAGCTTATGTTTACATTTTATGTTTTGCTATAAAAGGTAATCGAATTCGATAGTATATAACCAAACAAGGAGAATCCATTGCTGAATTCTTCTTGTTCGGTTATATGTCTGAATAGGTTTTTGCCTAAAGCAATCCTTATTTCGTGTTCAATTAAAATGGCAAATCATCGCCTTCTTCAGCAGCTGGAATGTCGGTAGCCTGAAATGCTGGATAGGCTTCGTTTGCTTGAGGTGCAGCGGTTGAATTGCCTTCAGCATCAATGCGCCATGCTTCTAAGTTCGAAAAATAGTTGATTTTCCCATCTTTCTCCCATTTCCGGCCCCTAATATTAAAAGCTACTTTAATGGATTGACCAACCTGGTAAGCATCTAGTAACGAACATTTATCTTGGGTAATTTGAAATTTAATAAAGTCGTTCCACTCGCTGTTTCGCTCATTTAAAACTTCAATAACAAATTCACGTTTTTTGAAACTTGAACTGATATTTTGAACATCTTCTTTGACAATTAGATTGCCTGTTATTTCGAAATTCATAGGTTATTCTTCTATTATTGTGATTTTTTCGATTTTATCCCCAGCTTTAATAGCATCAATAACATCTAGCCCTTCAGTAACTTTTCCGAAGCAGGTATGTTGCCTGTCTAAATGCTTGGTGTTGGTTCGTCCGTGACAAACAAAAAATTGCGATCCTCCAGTGTTACGGCCAGAGTGAGCCATCGACAATACACCTCGATCGTGAAATTGGTTTTCACCAGTTAATTCGCAATCAATTGAGTAGCCAGGGCCTCCACTTCCAACTCTAGGGTTGCTCATGTCTTTTGAATTTGGACATCCACCTTGTATCACGAAATTAGGAATTACCCTATGAAAGGCTAAACCATCATAAAATCCCTCTTCGGCCAGTTTTATAAAGTTTGCCACTGTAATTGGGGCATCTTTCTCGTAGAAAGATACAGTCATTACTCCTTTTGCGGTATGAATCTCTGCTTTTTTCATTTGTTTTATTTTTACCTCTAAACATTTTAAAGGTTATTATTTAAAATTTCTTTTCTATCCATCTAATTTTCTAAAATTCTTACTCTCTTAAAAATCATTTAATGGATTTTTAAACAGTTACTGAGTTTATTACTAATAATTGCAGATGCGAATTATTTAACAATAAAATATCATTGATTTGGTTATTTTTCGATTCGAAATTAGTGAAATCTAATTGTTTAAACAAATCGAAAGCCGTCCCATCAAATGGAACGGCTTTCGTATGGATGTGATATTATTTACTTATTTGACTCAATACTAACTAATTCTACTTCGAAAACTAGAGCTGAGTTAGCTTTAATTTTATCGCCAGTGGCTCTGTCGCCATAGGCTAATTCCGAAGGAATATAAAGTTTCCATTTCGATCCAACGGGCATCATTTGTAACGCTTCTGTCCAACCTTTAATTACGCCACCTACATTAAATGTAGCTGTATCACCGCGTTCAACACTGCTATCGAATACAGTCCCGTCAATTAAAGTTCCATGATAAGTACATTTAACCTGATCGTTTGCAGTTGGTTTTATACCATTTCCGGCTTTAAGAATTTCGTACTGTAGGCCCGATTCGGTTGTTACAACACCAGCGCGATTTTTGTTACTTTCAAGAAATTTAATTCCTTCTTCTAAGTTTTCAACTCCTTCAAGGGCAGCTAATGAATCTTTTTTAACTCGTAATTTGTTAAATGCACCTTGTAAAAGTGTATTCGCTGTGGTTTCATCGAACACCCCATTTTTATCGTAAGCAATTTGGTTTAAAAACCCCATGCGATAAGCATCTTCGCTTAAGGTGTCGAATTGCTGTTTTCTGAACTTAATGTATTCCTCTTTAATTTTGTTTTTGCCAATGGCACGAGCAATCATTTTAGAGTCGATTGAGTCGAAAGAAAACCCTTGACCTTTAAACTGTTGCATAAACTGACTTGCTTCTAAATAACCCAATGCATAGCTTACACTATCTACACTCGTTTTCAATGAAGGCTTGCCAGTTCCTGGAACTTTTCCACATGAAGCCAGTGTTAAAAGACCGGCTAAAGCTGAAATAAATACAATTTTCATTTTCATCCTGTTTATAAATTTGTAGTTTAATAGTTAAATAAATAGTGAACGAATTAATTGAATAGCTAGAAATATTGTTTATTGAATCAATTATGAATTGAGACTATTATTTAATCTTTAATAGTTCAACTTCAAAAATTAGAGTTGTATTGGGCCCTATCTGATCGCCAGCTCCTTGGTCGCCATAAGCTAAGTGCGCCGGTATGTATAACGCCCATTTCGATCCTTCATTCATCAGCTGCAAAGCCTCTACCCATCCTTTAATTACTCCATTCACAGGAAATACCGCCGGTGTTCCACGTTGTACTGAGCTGTCGAAAATAGTTCCGTTAATTAAAGTGCCATGGTAATGACATTCAACCTTATCTGTGGCTTTTGGAGTAGCTCCGGTTCCATTTTTTAGGATTTTATATTGTAATCCGCTTGGAAGTTCAATAATGCCATCTTTCAGTTTGTTTTCTGTCAAAAAAGCTTCACCTGCGGACAAATTGCCGTTAGATTTTTGGCTTTGCAAAGTTGAGAAAAAGGAGTTTAATACCTCATTAACTTCTTGATGAGAGATGTCAAGTGATTGATTGGTTAATTCATCTTTTAATCCTTTGGCAAATTTTTCTATTTGAAGATTTTCGATGCCTGTTGATTTTAAATTTTGGGCCACACTTATTCCAAGTGCATAGCTAATTTTATCCATCAATTTATTTTAATTTTAATAATTACGTGCGAAGTTAAAATTTTAGTTGATAAATTGATGTGATTAGCTGTTAAAAAAGGATAAATTCTATCGGATTGATTTGTTGATTGATAAGCTTTTTTAAATCGGAAGTTTTCGCGCTCGTATCATTTCGCGTTTTCTTGGTGCCCCAGCGATTCTTTCAACAGTAAATCCAGCTTGTTTCAACTGCCTACGTACTTCTCCTTTTGCGCAATAGGTAACAAATATGGCATCCGGTTTCATAGCAGAATATAGGTTTTTGAAAATATCAAATGTCCATAAATCCGATTGCTTATTAGGTCCAAAGGCATCAAAGTATACCAAATCATAAATACTCTCCAGCTCGAGGGTTCTAAAATCAGCTTTTGTTTTGTGAATAGTAAACTATGGATTTATTGGGCATGACATATCCCAAGCACATTTATGAATATCGCTAAAAAAATGAGGTTTGCTATTTTGACAAAAGCTCTGATAATTAAGCTTTTCTATTGTATTAATCTCCAGTGGAAATTTTTCAATTGTATGATAATATACTTTTTTGGAATTAATGTAATTGTTAGTTAATAAGGCATTTAATCCAGTTCCAAACCCTATTTCCAATAGGTTAATTTCCTGTTTGGTTATTTGCATTAATCCTGCTTGAATAAAAACATGCATCGACTCTTGCACTGCACCATTTATCGAGTGATAATGCTCGTTGAGTTCTGGTACATATAAAGTATGGGAACCATCGCTCGAAGTAATTATTTCAATCGAATGGTTTTGTTCGTTTGGCATATGATTTTGCTTTCCAAAAGATGCGAAATAATTGAAAGACAAAAACCCCCAACTATTTTTTTAATTGGGGGATGTGGTTAATATCTATATTGCTTTTAGCTTTTCAGTTAATTGTTTTAATTCGGTATATAAGTTTTTCCGAAGTCCTTTAAAATAGGTTTTCACCAGTTTGGGGTTGTTTTTACCATCGCGATGATTGGCTTGAGCTATGAAATTGTTGCGATAGTCAATGGTAGAGGCTATCAGTTGATTCACTTCATCTTTTTTTAGAGAATCAGAAAGCAGACTAGTAAAGTAACACTCGTAAACGAGTTCGCCGGCTAAAAAGTTAATCTCTTTTTTTAAATTTTTAATTGATGCCATTTTGCTTATTAATTAGTGTGAGTATTTATAATTTAAAGTTTTGCCATCACGGGGAAAGTTTCTCTTTCCATTTTGTTGATGATTGCTTTGGGTTTTAGTTGCCATGATACTGACAAATAGAAAAGTTTTGATTCATTGTAAGGAGATAATGAATAATTTTTTTTTGTATAATGGTTGTTCAAAAAATCGTTTAAGTAGTATTTCATTTGAAGGTTTAAACTGCTATTAAACTGAATGCCGGCAAAAACAGATGGCAGAAATCGATTGGTTTTAGAGCTAAACCATTCCGATGATTTGCTTTTTTCGTCATTCAACCAAAGTTTTTCTTTGTAATGAAAAGCCATTTCGCACTCAATGCCAGCATAAACGAACTTATTATTTCTAAAGTCTCCCAATTTAATTGCCAATGGTACTCCAATAGTATAAGCTCGGCGCTTTATTTTATCATATAATTCTGTTGTATCAGTAGTTGTATATCCAATGTTTCTCAATGCTAAGCCAGTATAAAAGCCAAAATTGTTATTGAAATCGAAGTGACGGCTTTCAGTAAGATGGAAGAAACCTGTAAAATGTGTATCTCCATTTAATGGCTCTTGATTAAATTTTATTTGATTCCATCCAAAAATAAATTCTCCAGAGGTAACTGAATAGCTTTTACTTTGAGCATGCATAACTCCATATGAGAAGAATAAGAGGTAAATGATAGTTTTTGTAAATATGCGATGGCGTGACTTCATAACAGCAAATGTAAGGATATAAAATTGTTTTTAATAACTGTTATGAGTAGATTTATGTGTAAAGGAATGATCCTGAAATATATTACAGAATGATTCGATTACAAACTATAATTGTTCTTTGTTTGGTTTACAGTAATTGTATTGGTCAAGCTAAATTTGAGCGCAGTATAACTGCCGATTTTACATCAATTGAAGTGGGGTCGGGGGTCGATTTGTATCTATTAAAAGGAACAGAAAATAAGATTGTGGTCGAATGTCTTCGAAAACTAGCGCCGGATATAATAACGGAAGTCAACTTGGGTATTCTTGAAGTTAAAACGCTTGAGCAATTTCGCTGGGGGTTTAAGCAGGCGCCTAAAGTATATGTAACCTATAAAAAGCTTACCTCTTTAACGGCATTTAATGGAGCAGATGTTTATGGACAATCTCCTTTAGTTACTAATAAATTTGTCCTGTCCATTAGCGGTGGATCCGATGTGTATATGGATATTCAAGTGGATAGTTTAAGTATTTTTTCAATTGGTGGTAGTTCAGCAAAGCTCTCAGGGAATACTAAGTATTTAATTATCAAAGCATCAAGTGGAAGCGTTATAAACTCTGGAGATATGTTAACGCAAGATTGTAATGTTAGTTCAACAGGAGGTTCAGAAGCTATTGTGAATGTTGGGCTTAGTTTAAATGCTTATGCTTCCGAAGGTAGTAGTATTGGGTATATTGGTAAGCCTGAAAAAACAGAATTGGTTGAAACGGGGGGTGCTGCTATTTATCGAAAATAGTAGAACGAGATTTTGAGGTGTAAGCATATGCACGTAATTATTGTCCTTTCGTCAATACTTTTAGCTCATTCGTCTAAATATGGTATCTTTTGAACATCCGAATCGTTACACAAATCATAATCGGGTTAAACCGATTTTAGAAAACCACTCATATGACCGTTGGGAGGTCGACTGATTTAACGAAATCAGTCGGCTTTTCTTTTTTTGTTTAATTTTGGTTTTCTTTTTAGGTATTTTATTGCCTGTAACAAAGTTTAAGAATATACGTTTACTAGACCAAGGTTTTAGTTGATTAGTTGGTGTTGATTATTGAATTTGAGAATATCTCTGAACCTAGAATGTTGTATGAATTTGCTTAGTGTTAGAATTAAAGATTTGTGGAAGAGAATAAGTCTGATAGGTAGTTTTAATTCACGCGATATTAATTTCACTCGTCGCTTGGTGCTTTCAAATCAAGTTGCTGTCATCTTGTTTCTTGCATCGTTTCTTGCCTTTTTAATTGATGTATCTCTTTGTTTTTGTCCAAATAGTAGCCATCCGCTGCATTGGGCAAATTCTTTCCGCATAGTTGCGCTTTCAGTACTTTCGGTGATTGTAATTTTCATGAATTATAAAGGCTGGATTACGCTTGCAAAAATTCTGCTTTCATTAGCAACAATGGTAACTATTTTGTTATTGCCAATAGTCAATAATTTATTGTCTACCGAATTGTATCTTATTTATCCGGTTATTACAATAGCCATGTCCATTATTCCAGCTTTAATATTTAGTTTTTATAGTGAGAAGAAGTACCTGTTTTCGATATTAAGCCTGTTTTTTATCTTCTTGATATTTGGAGAGAATTTCTACAATTTGTTTATAACGGACAAGGCTATTGATATCTCAATAATTCAGGAGAACATTGCAGGAGTCAAGTTAGCTGAATCAGTAACTTTTTTATTTGTTGTTTGGTTAATTATATATTTGGTTAACTCTTTTATAAATACTCAAAATCAATTATATCAAATTAATTTTGAGTTGGAAGAGCATAAAGAAGAGATTACCACTCAAAATGAAATTCTTCGAGTAAAAGAACAAGGCCTTGCAGAATATAGTAGAAAATTAGAACGTACAATTGCGGAACTCGAAACCACTCAGAAAGAACTAGTTCACAGTCAGAAAATGGCTTCGCTAGGTACATTTACTGCTGGGTTGGCGCATGAAATTAACAATCCGTTAGCCTTTATAGTTAATAGCATCGAAAATATTGGCGAAAGTTTAAATGAAATGGGAAGCTTAGTAAAAAGCCCCAATTCGGAAGATAAGCTATTGGATACTATTGATCACTCCAAAATGATATTAAATCATGCTAACGTTGGTGCTGAGAGGATAACCGATGTCATAAACGGACTCATTCAGTATTGTGATTCAAATGCTAAGCCAAACGAAACGGTGTTGATTAATCAATTGTTAATTAATAC
>JBBQUP010000083.1:0-15341 GCA_038212305.1 Bacteroidales bacterium | reverse complement strand
AAACAAACGCAAAAGCTGAAAGATTAAATGGAAAGATTAACCGATTTATTTCTAATAATTATGGAATCAAAGATAAAGATTTTGCTCTATACAGAATCGCCAAATATTTTTCATAGCACCTCAAAAAAAGAATTAACCCTTATAGCACTGTTTGCATTTTTACTAATTGCAAAAGCCAAATTAAAAAACACACTACTTGTTGTTGACCACAAAAACATTTTAACCCTCACTGATCAGAATTTTCAACATCAAACAAAAAACAAAATTGTGCTGGTTGACTTTTGGGCAGCTTGGTGTGCGCCTTGCCGTATGATGGCTCCCATTTTAAACGACCTGGCCAGCGAATTAACTGGGAATAGTTATGTGGGAAAAGTAAATATTGAACAGTATCAATCGCTTGCACAAATACACAAAGTACGAAGCATTCCAACCTTAATCGCATTTAAAAATGGCACAGAGGTAAACCGTTTTGTAGGGATAAAAACCAAAGATTTTCTATTAAAAGAGCTATCGAAATTGTAACTTCCTATTTATAATGCAATTGCAGCTTGCCTATAACACACTAACAAGCTGTTTGAATTTTATGGATTTCTAGATTATAAAAAGAGGAGATAGGAAGATAAAAAGATGAAAATAGAATGTTCATCATCTGGAATTATGGAATATCGACAGAGTCAGTGCAGGAATAAAATAAGTTATGCAAATCAATCTTCTGACTTTTATCTTGTGTCTCCTGTCTTGTGTCTTGCATCTTAATACTAATTTTTAAACAAATGAAAAAAGTTCTAATTCTAGGTGGCGGATTTGCTGGAATAAAAACGGCCATTGACCTTCAGAAAAAAGGTAATTTCGAGATCACGCTGGTTTCGAACCGCGACTATCTATACTTGTTTCCCATCTCCATTTGGGTGGCTGTACACATTAAAGAGTTTAACGATGTTATAATTCCTTTAGCAAATATTCAAAAAAAATACCCCTTCAAAGTAATTATCGATAAAGTAACCGAAATCCGAGCCTCTGACAATACTGTTATTTGCCAAAACAACACGCTTGACTACGACTATTTGGTTGTGGCTTTTGGAGCTGAGAAAATGACTCACAAAGGCATTGAGAACACTTTGTCGATATGTGCTAAACCCGAAATGGCAATCGATATCCGAAATAAAATTGATGAATTGGTTCTAAAAGGAAGCGGTAAAATTGCCATTGGTTTTGGAGGAAATCCAAAAGACAAATCAGCCGTTCGGGGAGGTCCAGCTTTTGAGTTGATATTTAATATTCACAATTATCTTAAAAAGAAAAACCTTCGAGAAAATTTCGAACTTACCTTTTTTGCGCCAATGGATGAGCCGGGTGCTAAAATGGGAAAAGCATCGCTGGCAATGATTGACAAAATGTTTAACCAATACCAAATCAATAAACGTTTTGGGAAAAAAATTAAAGCGTTTGTTCCCGATGGAATCCTATTCGAGGATGATTCGAAATTAGATACAGATTTCACCATGTTTATTGCGGCAGGAACTGGACCGGAGGTCTTAAAAAATTCTGACCTGCCATTATCTGAATCCGGATTTATTAAAATTGATAATTCAGGCGAAGTGATTGGTTATCACAATGTATTTGCCATAGGCGACATTGCCTCGCTCGAAGGACCAGAATGGATTGCCAAACAGGGACATATTGCTGAACTTATGGGAAAAAATGCAGCCTATAACATTGAGCAGATAAACAAAAATAGTCTCAAAAGAAAAGGCTACAAAGAACACTTAAACATTTTGTGCGTGATGGACATGGGAAATGGTGCGGCTTTTGTATTTCGGAATAGCAAGAAGGCACTTATGATTCCATTACCCATTGTTGGGCATTGGTTAAAAAAAGGATGGGGCGTTTATTCAAAACTAACCAAAGTGGGTAAGTTTCCAATTTTACCAGGACTTTAATATGTTGTAAAGAATAAGGCTATTTAAAATATTCAATAGCCTTATTTAAAAGTTTAAACTGCTCACTTAATGTCTTAGATTCTTCGGCCATACGGTTCGAAACCATAACCGTTTCGTTACTTCCGTCTTGCAGCTCTTGCACTGAGCAATTTATGTTACCAATGCCATCAATTTGCTCATTACTTGCCGCAGTTACCTCTTGCATTAAAACCGAATTTCGTTGAATATCTGGAATCACATCAGAGAGTAATTCATTCGTTTTATTAGCATTATCAAACATCGTAGTTGACAATAATACGATTTCATCAGCAGCCACTCTGCTTAACATTCCCATCCAGCTTAAAAATAATTCGTTTTGCAATAGCAAAAATCACGAGACTAGTAAGGAGAATTATTACAAAAATTACATTTTTTAGACATAGTTCAATAAATAAATCAGAAGCTTTAAAAATACACATTATTTAATTACGGAAGGCTGATGACTAAAAACAGAACCAATAACCTAATCTATAGATCTAGATTTAATAATTAGTCTTTGCAAGAAAACTCCAAATACTGCGTTATTCTCATTTTGAAAACAGTCATTCACAAAAGTGAACTTCTTGATTTTCAAAATTTCGAAAGCCTTGTCTTTGAAGCTTTCTTATCAAAGACGTTGAGAAATGCAGTTTTCGTGCAGACACTAATTAGAAGGGAAATAATAAAAATCCTAATTTTATTTTAAACTACTGACATACTGTTGTCACTTACCTCAATTTTCTTTGTATAGTACAAATTAAAAAATGCCTAAAAATGGAACTAAAGAAAATTGCAAAAACACTTGTCGCAGTGCATAGTTTTAAAACCTCATTGTCCAAAATTAATGATGCTGTAGGTGTAAAACCAATGCAAATAATGGAAGCGCTTCAAAAACAAAACCTCGAGCCCAATGCACCTCAGATATGGAATTATATTGGATGTGATGGGAAAATGGAATCGGAATTGACACTTGAAATATGTTTCCCTGTTGACAAAAAAGGATCTGATACAAAGGTAATTGTGTTTAAAGAACTACCCCCGTTTAATTGTTTATCCTATATTCACAATGGCTCGTGGAGTGAATTTGGTAAGGTGTATGTCAAAATATTTAGTGAGATGGGTAAAACCGGTGCAATTCCTACAGGAATTAACCGTGAAGTTTATCTCAATTGCGATTTTGAGGATCCATCGAAATGCATTACCGAGATTCAAATAGAAGTTAAATAGTTATAAGTGCTAAGGCTTTAGTTTATACTTGAGCCTTGTGCTTTCTATACCTTTAGGCTTGCTAAAAAATTACATCAACATTAAAAACTCCCGACAATGAACACAAATAAAAAAGCATCTATTAATGACGTTAATCTACTAGCCTATTGCGGGTTATACTGCGGAGCATGTGCGAAATATTTAAAAGGTAAATGCCCTGGCTGCAAAGAAAACGTAAAAGCTAAATGGTGTAAAATAAGAACCTGCAACATCGAAAATTCCTATTTAAATTGTTCTGAATGCAACATAAATAGTATATCTGTATGCAAAAAACTTAACAACCCTATTGCCAAAGTATTTCAACTGATTTTTAAAACCGATCGCATTGCAAGTTTGAATTATATTAAGGAAAATGGAGCTGCTATCTATTGCGAAAAAATGAGTAGTTTAGGACAAATGGCCATTAAAAAACGACAAATACTTTCGAAGTGAATAGAATTGATAGATTAAGTGCTATTCTGATTCAATTACAGAGTAAAAAAATAGTTAAGGCTGCCGAAATAGCCAATAGATTTGATATAAGTATAAGAACTGTTTATCGCGACATTAGAGCTCTTGAAAAAGCCGGCATTCCAATAGGTGCTGAAGCGGGCGTGGGTTATTTTTTAAGTTCAGAGTATCACTTACCTCCTGTCATGTTTACAAAAGAAGAAGCATGCGCATTTTTATTAGCCGAAAAGCTAATTTGTAAAATGTCCGATTCGAAAGTCAGTCATGCTTTCGAGTCGGCTCTTTACAAAGTAAAATCAGTTCTTAAAATCTCAGAAAAAGAATACCTCGATAATTTAAACAATAAGATTATAGTTCTCAACTACAATACGCCAACAAATAAAGAACTCGATTTGTATCTATTTGACATACAGACTGCTTTAGCCAATAAAAAGGTTTTGCAAATTGAATACGAAGCAAATTACAATAGTCAGAATTCAAAAAGAAATATTGAACCTATTAGCCTTTGTAATTATGGTATGCGCTGGCACTTAATTGCCTATTGCAGACTCAGGAGTGATTATCGCGATTTCAGATTAGATAGGGTAAAAGCTTTAACTATTTTAGATGAAAATTATACAGACAAAAGCCACATTACATTAAATGAGTACTTCCATAAAATCTCTGAAGAAAACAGCTTATTCAGTATTGATTTAAAAGTTCATAAAAGTATATTTGACAGTCTTGCCTCATCAAAATACTGGTTTGGATTGGTTGAAGAAATACATAATGGAGAGTATTACAATTTAAAATTTGCTAACTCAAACATTCAGGTATTTTCGAAATGGGTATTAAGCATGGAGGATAAAGTTGAAATTATTTCGCCACAAGAACTAAAAACAATTACGAAAAATAATGTAGCTGAATTATTTAAGCATTATAAGTAAAAACGCAATTGAGCTTAAGGAATTTTAAATCACTAAAACCAATTATCGCTGTTAACAATAATATGCATTCACTAAGAATACTTTTTGTTTTTGCCACCTTATTAATACTTGTATTGCCGTTGTGAAAATTCTGTATTCTGCATTTAAACAGGTATTCAACACCTTAAACAGTCAATATTTATTTCGCTCGCTAATGCCTCAATATCTTCCTTTTGTGAGGAAATATTTTAATTTTTACACTCAATTAAATTTAAAGGACAAAGAAATATTTGAAAAAAGAGTTCAGTTATTTATCGATAATAAAAAATTTATTTCACGCGGAGGCTTAACCAAAGTAACTCCCGAAATGAAAGCATTGGTAGCTGGGACTGCCTAGGCTTGCACGAAATGGCTCACGCCTTTGATTTTGAGAATTTGATTAACAACGGTAAGTTTTGTTTTATTAATACCGATGCGCTTAACGAGTTCTATCGTTTGGCTTTTGTTCAGATGGCCAAAATAAACAACGCGACAGATACATTTTTTCGATCTTACGGAGGAGCGAATATTCGCGAGTTCTTTGCTGTTTCGGTAGAAATGTTTTTCGAGAAGTCATATGAGTTCAACCGAGAGAAACCTGAGGTTTACCTGGCTCTCGTAAAAATTCTAAAAATGAATCCTCTGCTTATTTCAAACAATAGGGTTGTGGATTATTAAATCTGATTATTCATCAACTCCAAATATAATAATATCTCCATATACTATTGCATCCCACATCATTAAAGCCTTTCGCTGAACGATTGATTTTCGTTTTTGTTGCTAAAGGGAACTCGGCAGACTAAAAATGATGGCTTTCTAATAGAATCGTAACGAATCACAGCCCACATGATTTAAAGCCTTTTACTTCTGATATTTAAACATCCAATCGTAGATTGACTCATTAAAAATATCGTAATCTTTACGCTCGGAACCTTTTCCTGAACCATCGTATGTTTTTGTCCAACTATCATGACCAACATTGGGATAAATAGTCAGCTTAGCTTTGCGAACTGCAACAGGCGTTTGGTTGTTATATGCTTCTACAAAATTAACTGAATTACTCATGGGAACGGTATTATCGGCATCGCCATGAAACACCCAGATGGGAATTTTACTACACGCACTAACTTTACTTAAATTTCCACCCCCACAAATAGCTACGGCAGCGGCAACTCTTCCCAAATTACCTCTTTCGGTTAGATAGGTAAAAGTTCCAAAGCCACCCATGCTTAAACCAGTTAAATAAATACGGGTTTCATTAATTGGATAATGAGCTACGATATATTTAATAAGCAAATCAATGTCGTTAGCCTTCCAACCATTGTAATGCGATTGCGGTGAAACAACAATCATTGGATAAGTAGGCTTCCAGGTTTTAGCTTCAATCATTTTTGGCGGACCATTGCGAAGCACCAACTTGAGTCTGTCCTTATCAGAACTGCTATTGCCACTCTCGCCTGATCCATGCAAGAATATTAATAATGGATATCGAGCAGATGCAACGTCATTATACGATGATGGTAAATAAACATAGTGCCCAAATGGAGCATCAGTAGATAAATAAGGAAACGCTAAATGCTGTCCTCCTTTATCTTTTGGCAAATTAGTTAGCATAGTAAAATCAAGAGGCTCATCAGTTTGTTGACAACCGATAGTTGATATTATTATCAAAAATAGAAAAACGACTCTTCTCATAGAACACAATATTGTAATCAATTACTTATTAATGCTATAACGTTGACCTACTAACAATATTTCGGCTAGTAGAATTATGCCGCCAAGATAACTGATTTTTAGATAAATACAAGTCGTATTGATTTACCTTGATAAAAGGGAAAAAATACTACAATTAGATTATTCACATACCAAAAAACCCACCAAATAATAGTGGGTTTTTTGTGTGATTATTTTTCATCGAACGAAATAATGTAATCTTAATTCACTGGTAAGCAGTGAGATTCACCCTTGTCAATTCTCGAAATCAACTACTCATCAGCGACAGGCTTATCGTACTTTTTTAAAATCCATGATATTACCAAATAACTCACATAAATAGTTAACGGCCAAGTTAATAACCATAATATTGAAGATAAATGTGTCATAACAACCTTGTTTAAATTAATAAATATGAACATCCTTTGATTCTAACTCAGTTTCATCCATTTTAGTTTTATTAATCGCTTTCCATGCAAACCATATATAAACTATAACCACAGGAATAAAGAGCGAAACATAGCTCATGGCAGTAAGCGTAAAATGGCTCGAAGAAGCATTTTCGATGGTTAATGAGCTTTGCAAATCGAACGACGATGGATAGAAAGCGGTATGATTATATCCGGCAAGAAGTAACAATGCCAACACCGTAAGAATAGTTCCTCCGCCCGAATACCAAATGCCTTGAGTGCTCTTTTTAATGAGTGTTATGCCAATACCCCACAAAACGCCAACCACACCAACTAAAAACAATAAAGCAACTAAAGGCATTTCAACTAAATTGTGAAAATATTTAAAAGCTTCGAGACTGACGATTTTGGTTGAGGCATCCACAGCATAGCCATCGCGTATTAAAAGCCAACCTACAAAACTTAAAAACACTAATAAAAACGGAACGGCATTAACAACAACTTGTCGCTGTGAGCGTTGTACAATTTCGTGATGATCGATTGTATTAATAAAATACAACGAGCCCAATATGCGGGATAAGAAAAATACACTAAGTCCTAATAATAAATTGTGCAGATTTAAAGCAGCCTCTAACCCATGCCATGGTGTTTCCCATTGACTCTGGTTCATATCGTTAACCGAAAAAGCCGATCCAGTAAAAAAGGTAGCAACAGCAATTCCAATTAATACGGTTCCAATAATTCCATTAATTACCAAAAAAACCTCGTAAGTTTTATGTCCAAACGCGTTATTGGGGCGACTTCGAAATTCGTATGATACGGCTTGCAATACAAATGCAAACAAAATAATCATCCAAACCCAATAAGCACCGCCAAAACTAGTGCTGTAAAACAAGGGAAACGATGCAAAAAATGCACCTCCAAAAGTCACTAACGTTGTAAAGGTAAACTCCCATTTGCGACCCAATGTATTTATAAGCATCGATCGTTCTTTATCCGTTTTTCCAATTGTGAAAATTAAAGTTTGACCACCTTGAACAAACATTAAAAAAACCAATAAAGCTCCTAACAGTGAAATAATAAACCACCAATAATTCTGCAATGCTAAATGCGAAAGTGTTTCAAACATTATTTGTGTCCTCCATCATTAGGTCCAACTTTAATTTGTTTAATTAAAATACGTACTTCCGCAAAAACAAGGGCAGCAAAAGTAACAGCAAAAAGCCAAAAGGTTATCATTACCGAAGTGCTATCAATTCGCGAAACGCCAGCCATGGTTGTCATTAAATCCTGAATAACCCAAGGTTGACGACCCACTTCAGCCACAATCCAACCACATTCACTCGCTATATAAGCAAATGGAATAGTCCAAACGGCCGTCCATAAAATAAAGCGTTTATCGTCGAGCTTGTGTTTTATTGATAACCATAACAAAACAATAAACAACAGCAAAAAGTGCATGCCTAAACCAACCATAATGCGAAATGCATAAAAAGTAAGTGATACCGGAGGAACTGTTTTAAATGCATTGTTTTCTAGCTGAGCAGCATCGTCGCTATAATAAACACCATATCCAAAATACCGAAAGGTTGAATTCAACCAAACAGGATCTTCAAATTTTGCTCTTAACGTCTCATAATCGGGCGAATTCATCTTCTGAGCCTCTTTGTAAGCTCTTAAAGTTTGTTGAGCTTCGTGACCTAGCAAAATCTTCTCTTTAACCGACATGATTTTATGCTCCTCATTGCCTAAAACAATATCGTGTATCCCAGCAACAAAAGCATCAACTTTTAAAAACGCCATGTAGGAAAGCATATTGGGAATCTCTATCTTCACTAAAAACTCATCACGAGTATCCTTCGTAAGTGGATCATCGTTCGTATTTCCAAACAACCCAATGGCAACTAATGGCGCATTGGTTCTTCCATCATAAAGCGATTCCATGGCTGCAAATTTCATGGGTTGAATACTCGCAATTTCGCGCGTGGTACTATCGCCAGTAGTTATTAAAACTACCGAAGCAATAATTCCAAAAGTAGATGCCACCATAATACTGCGGCGTGCCAAAAGCATATGACGCTTTTTAAGCATAAACCAAGCACTAATTCCAATGACAAAAACAGCAGCCAAAACAAATCCCGATGTAGTGGTGTGTATAAATTTATTTAATGCAGTTGGCGAAAACAATACTTCCCAGAAGTTAACCATCTCATTTCTAGCCATATCTGGATTAAACTTCATGCCCACCGGATTTTGCATCCAAGCATTGGCAACCAATATCCATAATGCCGAAAGATTTGCGCCAATAGCTGTTAACCAGGTTGCTGTTAAATGAAATCGTTTACTCACTTTTCCCCAACCAAAAAACATAACCGCCACAAAGGTACTTTCAAGGAAAAAAGCCATTATACCTTCAATTGCAAGTGGTGCTCCAAAAATATCGCCAACAAACCACGAATAGCTGGACCAGTTTGTGCCAAACTCAAACTCAAGAATAATTCCCGTAGCTACACCAATGGCGAAATTGATTCCAAAAAGTTTCATCCAAAACTTAGTAATCGTTTTCCATTTCTCATCACCTGTTTTAACATACATCGATTCCATGAATGCCAAAATAAAACTTAACCCGAGAGTCAAAGGCACAAAGAGCCAATGTATAATTGCCGTGAGCGCAAATTGTGCTCTCGACCAATCAACAAGCGTTAAATCAGTAAATTCCATACACTAGATTTTTTTTGTAATTAGTTATTTTGTAATTTGATCTATAACATAATCAGATCGTTGTTTATCCGTTTCAAACCTATTTTTTAATGTATCGCGGAAAAAAAATAGTTTGAAAACAACGAACATGATAAACAGTTTTATTAAAAGTATTGCCCATAATGTTCGGGCATGAGGCGATAAATTTCGAAATCCGTCGACATAAAACTCTGCTATTTTTTTGAAATTAACTATTCTCATACCCTATCTATTTTAACATATACATCAAAAGGTCTTGACTAACAATTAATTAATTCTTATATTTAATGTCACTGTATTATAATTTTGAAATTTAACCATTAAATTAACACTTTTAATCAGGTATTGTTGTCTTCTTGGAGTATTTATAGATGATCTTAGAATCAAACCAAATAATAATAAGTAAAATCAGTACAAAAATTTGCAGAGCTAAAAAAAAAGATTAATTTCGTATTAGCATTTCAGTAATTAAATACCTCAATGCAAATATAGAAATAAATCTTTAATTAACCTTTCGAGAAAAGTTGGGAACCTTAACTCGATAAAAAACAATTACAAATGACCGCAATTCAATTCACCAACCGTGTAACGGGTATTCAACCCCGATTAATGTCGTATGCTTTATCGCTCACTTACAACGAAGAAGATGCGCGCGATTTACTTCAAGACTCATTGCTTAGAGCATTGAATTTCAAGGACAAGTTCATGGAGAACACCAATTTTAATGCTTGGATGCATGTTATTATGCGTAATGTTTTTATTAATAGTTATCGCAAAAAACGCAGAACAACTCACAACGATATTTCGATGGATCAATCAGCTTACCTATCGAATTATCATTTTACGCGTGAGACACCTGAAATGCACATGAGTGCGGATAATTTAAAACGAAGAATCAGTAATTTAGAGCCTGATTTAAAGCATCCTTTTCAAATGCACATAATTGGATATAAATACAAAGAGATCGCTGAAAAGCTTCAAGTGCCAATTGGAACTGTAAAAAGCAGAATATCATTTGCGCGTAAAAAATTACAACAAGAAATTAGTTTATAGGGTTTTAATCAATGTAGAAAAACTCTTTGGTCGATTTGACCAGAGAGTTTTTTTATGTATGCTAAACACAGATGCAGGAAGACACCGAGAATAATAATAAACCAGACTATCCGCCTATTACGCAATTGTTTCTCATAAGAACATGATATACCAAATTTGCAAAACACACTTCAAAACACAGCTGCGAGACATAAAAAATCCTTGAAGGCTACCACTTAAAGTGCCAAATTGAAACATCACATTTGGGCCGAAATACATAGCAACATCTAATCAACGAGAATATTTTTCGCCTAAAACAACTTATTATCAATACTTTATCGCAACTACTGTTTCAAAACTATGTGTTGCAAAAATGCCATATCCTCCACTAATATTGGAGAATACAGGGTAAGGCTGAGGATAAAATGGATCACCCTTACTAATGTCATAATTTTTTTGGCTTACTAAAAACTTATTTAATGTAAAAGAGATAACATTTAGTACTATTTGAACCGAATCTAATTTGTTATAATCATACAAAGGCAGTTCTACAACATTATGGCCAGCTTGGATATTAATTAACATATTATAGGGATTGAATTTTTCAGGATGAAAGGGTTCTACAATTTTGCCATAAATATAGTCCCGTTTCTCTATGAGAAAAGATTCGCCATTAGAGTAATTATTAGTAAAGTATACATTCACCATTTTACGCGGTTCGGTTACAATCTTCACCGAATCAATTTGAGGGGTGTGTAATATTGTTTCATCACTCGAAAAAGATTCACCAAACTCAGATTCAACACGAATGTAATATGACTTATTTACTTCAACAAAACCGATAGAATCACTTTCAAATAAATAATCGTTTACGTGCTGTAATTGAATGTATTCGGTTTTGCTTTTGTGTAAAAAAACATTGGCATTGTAAATTCTATCATCAGCAAAAACATCACTCGGACTCGTGGTTTTTTTCACAATAACTTGCACTCCGTATTGGGGACATACATAACCATGTATAATTAAATGAGAGACGTCATATTTTTCGTAATAATCAATCTCCCGTTGAAATTCGCAGGATCCGAGACTACCCAAACTTAAAAGTAAGGCCAGTGAATAAAATATTTTTTTTAAGAGCTTAAAATTCATAGCTATAACTAATTGTTGGGAGTATTCTGAATAATGATTTCTGATAAATCTTGCCAGTATTTGAATCGTAACAAACATATACTGGATTAATTCGGGCATAGGCATTAAAAATATTGATTGACCATTTAGATGTATTTCCTCGCTTAGATATTGTTTTACGACTTAAAGATAAGTCTAACCTGTGGTAAGGAGGTAATTTTCTGTTATTGATACTTCCATAAACATAATATCTATAAACCAAATCATCATCCTTTGAAAACCCTAACGGCAAACTAACAGCTGCTCCTGTGGTGTATATAAAATTAGTGCCAATACTATATTTATTATTAATATTATAAATAGTGACAAAAGAAAAGTCGTGTCGTCTATCAAAAATAAAAGGAAACCAATTTCCATTATTTAGCTCCTCAAATTTTCTATCGCTCCATGAAAGCGTGTAGTTGAGATTTAAATTAATCTTTGAGCAACCTTTTTTAGCGAAAAATTCAAATCCTCGCGATTTCCCAATACCATTACTTGCGACAATATTAGATATGTTATCAATATTGTCTTCCTCTAACAATGGACTTCTATACTCTTGCAAATTATTCATCTTTTTGTAATATGCTTCTATCGATAAATCAAAATCCATGTCTGAATTTCCATAAAACAGACCTACAGAAGCTTGACTTGCTTGCTGAGGTAATAATTCCTTGGTTGCCGAAAACCAAATTTCACTTTCAAAACCATAATTGTTATTCACCAGAACATGATTAAACTGATTAATCATTGTGAAGTTTGCTTTTAGCGACAACTCGTCAGTAACAAGCCACCTTAATGACAATCGAGGTTCCAGCATAAAAAAGGAGGTATCCTTACAAAAGTAGCTCACACTTCGTACACCTAAATTTAATTTAACCTTGGTTGATAAATCAATTTCATTTTCGAGGTAAGCCGCAACTTCCAGTGAGTTTAGCCTATTAACAAAACCGATGGTTCCTTCATTTACAATATCTATATATTGGTTTTTGTAGGTATGTTGATGTAGCCCTGGTAAAAATTGGTAGTAACTTGTTTCGAGCCCCCCTCTAATGGTGTAGCTATTGCTATGGTAATAATCAAATCTGCTTTTAAGTGTATAATCTTCAATGTTTGAAAACGAACTAACTATTGCGGTAATACTATCGTTATTTATTGATTGAACGACTGTGTTATTTGAGTTATTACTATATTTAGAATAAGAGAATAAATTTTCGGCATATAATTTCTCGAATAGCTTAGCTCTGTATAATAAAGAAACCCCGGTTGTATTAATATCCATTTTACTAGCATCGCTATTTACCTCGTTGTGGCCATTGCCCCAATTGGTATACGATTCACTGCTTTTTTGATCATCGCGCCCAGTAAAAATTGAAAGTGATATTTTATGATTGACATTGGGTTGCCAAGTTACCTTACCATTAACATCATAGATAGTATATTTGAAACTTTGGTTAAACTCATCCTCTTTGTTTTTCATTAAATCACCTAGCAGATTAAAATAGGATGTTCTACCTGAAACAACAAAATTCCAATTTTTACTCATTGGCCCTTCTAACAATAATCCAGAGCTGAGTATCCCCAAATTAAATTTACCATGTATTTTATCCTCATTCCCATCCATAGTATAAATGTCAATTACTGAAGATGCACGACCACCATAACGTGCAGGAAACCCACCTTTATAAATATCAACTTGTTTAATAATTTCCGAATTAATTACCGATAACAATCCGCCAACATGATTAGTGTTATAGAGTTTTATTCCATCCAGTAATATCAAATTCTGCCCACGATCGCCTCCTCACACAAAAATATTTGAATAGCCTTCTCGCCCTCCACTTATCCCTGGTAAAAATGTTATGGCTTTCATTAAATCAGGTATTCCTACAAACGAAGGTATTGATTGAATGGTACTTTTAGAAACAGATATTTTTCCGAGGATATCTTGTTTGTTGAAAGATGCAAACTCAGTGACATTTACTTCATTTAATACTTCTAATTTAGGAGTCAGACAAATAGAAATCATAGTGTCTTTTGACGATACAATTTCTATTTGTATTGGGAAATAACCTAAATGCGAAATTTTTAAAGCTATTATTTGATTTGGAGAAATCTCAAAACTAAAATAGCCCATCGAATTTGTTGTGGTTGCCATTGAACTAATACTATCATAACAACTAGCATATAGTAAGGCTTCGCCATTATCGGAGTCTTTTAAATAACCATTTATGACTATTTTTTGAGAATTTGCACAAAAGTAAAATGCAATAAATAAAAAAGAAACGATTGTTCGCATAATTGTTTTTTAAAAGGAGGATGACTAATTAAAGAAATCCTCCCATTATTTATCATTCTATAACAGCAAAATTCCAATAACCAACCCCCCTGTTGGTTGCCTTTCCAACAGCCAGTGCCACAATAGGTTTACTAGCAACATACCCGCCATGGGAAAGGAAATAAGAAGGGGGCTCAGTCCATACTTCACTTCTAATTTTCCATGTTATGGTCATAGTATTCACCTCCCCATTTGATTCCCTATATAGCTCGCTTGCATAATAGTTATCAACAATCATCTCTACATCTTTCATTACACATATTGTTTTGTATGACCTATAGCCACCCCACATTGATTTTGAGTAATTAGAAACTATAGCTGAAAACTTCTTGGTATCACTGCATTCCCAAGCGACAACAACTGCATTTTGATATATAGGTAAAAATCCAACGATATTTGTTGCTTTCAAGGTAAGTACTACTCTTCTTGAATTACCGGTGTAACTTGCTTCCTTTCCTACAGTTTCTGTTGACTTTAAAGTATTGGACTGAACTATTGGCATACAATATTCTAACGTAATTAGATCATTGTTAACATCAATATTAGTTGATTTTAAAGCCCCTTTACTCAAAGCCTCATCGACAAGCTTCGCATTACCACTTAAGGAAACTATGAGCTTATTTCCATGCACTTTATGCAGTGCACTTCCAATATAAAATACGCCTGATCTATTAGTTATACTTGCATAGGTATTCGATTCAACAATAGGTATATAGTAGAATCTTTAGTCTGCAAAATATCTTTGTTAGCGTTCAATAGAGTATAGAATGTTAACGAATCGTTGCAAGCGTCCATTTCATTAAGGGCTAAATTAATTTCACTCCTTAAAGACTTAAAGTTTAAACTATCTTCCCATTTTTGAAATTCCATTTCATTCATATCTCTCAATTTGTCGCATGTTTCAACAAACGAAGAATTCGTACTAAATTGTATAATTCCATCTTTAATTAATATTGGAGCAGAGGTTTGTGTATTTGCTTCTTTTGGACTTTCTATATCTTTGTTACATGCTGTGAAAAACAACATTAATGATAAAATAACAGCTAAATTGATACCTTTTTTCATTTTTTTACGTTATAAAGTTTTACATGAATGAGCTTGATTGTTGATATTTATCTAATAAACTATACACCACATACTTGTATATTAGATGATATTTCGATCAAGCTTTTTTCTACAGTTAAATTTATAGGTATAGGCGCTTAGACCTCCCTTGTTAAGTACTGATTTTATTCATATTTATTTATAATTCACCATCTTTCTTAGTAACACATCGAATATTGTATCCATATTTGACCTTCTATTGTATCTAAAATGATATTCA
>JBBQUP010000082.1:0-15605 GCA_038212305.1 Bacteroidales bacterium | reverse complement strand
TTAAAATTTGATTTTCAATTATTCAACCCCAGTGAATTACTGCACACTAATGGCACCAAACTTACATTTCTCCATACAAGCACCACATTTGATACATGTTGCAGAATCAATCAGGTGAGCTAGTTTTTTCTCTCCAGAGATGGCATCAACCGGACAAACGCGTGAGCAAAGCGTACAGCCAACACATTTATCAGCATCAATAACATATTGCATTAATGCTTTACATTGTCCTGCGGGGCATTTGCCTTCTTTAACGTGTGCCATGTATTCATCCCAAAAATTATCCAAGGTTGATAAAATTGGGTTTGGCGAAGTTTGTCCTAAGCCGCAAAGTGAAGTGTCCTTAATAACATTTCCTAAGTTACGCATTCGGGTTAAATCTTCTTCGGTGGCTTTACCTTGAGTGATTTTGTCGAGCATTTCATGTAAGCGTTTGTTGCCAATTCGGCAAGGTGCACATTTACCGCAAGACTCTTCTACTGTAAATTCGAGGTAAAACTTGGCAATCGATACCATACAGTCATCCTCGTCCATCACAATCATTCCACCCGATCCCATCATCGATCCAACACCAATCAAGCTATCGTAATCAATGGGAAGATCTAAATGTTTTTCGGTTAAACAACCGCCCGATGGACCACCGGTTTGAACGGCTTTAAATTTCTTGCCATCTTTAATGCCACCACCAATATCGAAAATTACTTCGCGTAGTGTTGTTCCCATTGGAACCTCAATCAATCCTACGTTATTTACTTTTCCAGCAAGTGCAAATACTTTTGTTCCTTTGCTTTTTTCGGTTCCAATGGCGCTAAACCATTTCGATCCTTTTAAAAGAATAACAGGGATGTTGGCATAGGTTTCAACATTGTTTACGTTGGTTGGTTTGCCTTTGTAACCACTCTCACTAGGGAATGGAGGCTTAACTGTTGGCTCGCCGCGTAATCCTTCCATCGAGTGAATCAACGAAGTCTCCTCGCCGCACACAAATGCACCAGCACCATAGCGAAGCTCAATATCGAAACAGAAATCGGTTCCAAAAATATGATTTCCTAGCAACCCATATTCGCGAGCTTGCTTAATGGCAATTTTTAAACGCTCAATGGCCAATGGATACTCAGCACGAATATAAATTAAACCTTTGCTGGCATCGGTACAATAACCGTTAATGGCCATGGCCTCAAGTACCGAGTGTGGATCACCTTCAAGAATCGAACGATCCATAAATGCTCCTGGGTCGCCCTCGTCGGCATTACAAACCACATATTTCTGATCGGCTTTTACTTTGCGGGTTATATCCCATTTTAAACCAGTTGGGAAACCACCACCACCGCGACCACGTAAGCCTGAATCTATAATGTCTTTGATAACTTGCTCAGGCGTCATTTCGGTTAAGGCTTTTCCTAAAGCACTGTAGCCATCGCGAGCAATGTACTCATCAATGTTTTCGGGGTTGATGAATCCACAGTTTCTTAATGCAATACGAATTTGCTTTTTATAGAAACCCATGTCTTTCGATTCGGTCACCATTTTTTTTGTTTCCGGATCGGTATAAAGCAATCGCTGAACCTGACGACCTTTTACCAAATGCTCACCAATTAACTCATCGGCATCGCCAGGCGTTACTTGTACATAGAACGTATTGTCGGGAATCATTTTAACGACTGGTCCTTTTTCACAAAAACCAAAACAACCCGTACGAACTACTTGGACTTCGTCGCTGAGGTTATTGTTTTCGATGGCCAGTTTTAAATTCTCTACAATTTGTTCACTTTCAGATGCTCGGCAACCAGTACCAGCACAAACTAAAATATGATTATTAAATTTTGCCATAAACTATAAATGTCTATTCGGTTTTACCCTTGTTAATTGTTGCGTAGCTCACGGGAATAATTCCATCCACTAGCTCACCCACTTTAATATATTTCTCAATAATCTCAGTTGCTTTTTTATTGTTGACATGACCAAAAACAACCGGGCTTTCACCAGGAAGGGTTACTTCGATGGTTGGTTCTGCATAGCAATAACCCATACAGCCTGTTTGAGTCACAACCGCATCGATTGCTTGATTTTCCAATTCGTTGATCATTTGGCTCATGATTTCTTTAGCTCCTGAGGCAATACCACAAGTAGCCATCGATACTTTGATTTGAACCATTTTTTCCGGACTTTCGCTCCTCTCCCTTAAATCGATTTTCGACTTAAGTTCATCCCTCATTTTTCGAAGGTCGTCTAAGGTTTTAACTTTTGTCATAGTGTGTCTATAAATTGTGTTTATTTTATCTTAAATATCTACTTTCATTTCTTTTAAGTTCTCATTAATCATCTCCACAATAAAGTGGAAAACTTCTGGGCGATGAAGTGGTATTCCTTCGAGTTCTTTTTTTATTTCGCTCGAATCTAATTTAAAATGTTTTTCATCAAGCTGATGTGAATATGAATAGTCAACGTCTGGATTTCCAGTTATTAGCAAGGCTATTGTGCTTCCAATATCGCCCCAAGGCGGCCTATCGATGTGTGTATGTTTAAAATTTGCAACTAGCGTAGTGCCTACTCCTACTTCCGACTCAATGGTTACATTTCCGCCAGTCGTTTCTGCATTTTGCATTAATAATGGAATCCCCAATCCTACTTTTCGGGTTGTTCGTGATGTAAAAAATGGATCCGACACTTTTTTTACCATCTCAGCATCCATGCCACAACCATTGTCTGTTATTTGTATTGATAAAAGATCATCGGACAACTGCTCATTGATGGATATTTTCACCAGTGTCGCATTTGCCCGAGAGCTGTTTTGCGCAATATCCATAATATGCATCGAAAGGTCTTTCATTTTTTTAGTATCGAGATTTTTAGAATCAAGACTTGCGATGTTCATCTTTTCAGGTTTTATCGATCGTCCAGCCTCTCCTCTTATCGCTTTTTGCACTTCGTCGAATGTTAATGCTTCGCATTCAATGGTTGATGTTGATGTGCCAATCAACTCAGGTAAATGCGCATCGGATGAGGTGAAAATGTTGTATTTGTTGAGATAAGGATGCTTGCTAATGAGCTTATCCCATTGGCAATTCACACTTATTTCGAGCGCATCAAATGGAATATCAGGCGTTATAAAACCCAGCTGACTTATAATGCTAAACGATGGTCGGTCGATGTGAGCAGCAATGAAAATGCCGTTGCGTTTTTTCACTTCAGCGGCAATTTGATCCACACCGTCGGAAAGAGCCGATAGTAATAATCGCTCCTCTTCACCGAGGATATTCTCCATTTCATCAACCCAAACTTGATGTCCAAAACGATTGGTATCATTTTGAATATTAGGTAGCTGAATATCGAGATATTCCTGAAATGCTTGTTGATCTTCAGTCTTTTCAAAGAACGCTAGGCAGTGAGCCTCTTCGTGGGTGGTGATTTCAACGCCCGAAAGCACCATGATTCCCGCTTTAGCTCCAATTTCGCGAACCACTTGGCACTGCCTCATGCTGTTGTGGTCGGTAATTCCTAAAATATTAATTCCGGCTTGTTTGGCTTTCTCCACAATGGTTGTCGGACTCATGCTTAAACTTCCGCATGGCGACAGAACGGTGTGGATGTGCAAATCGGCTCGGTATTTATTCATTGGCCTTTTTAATTAAATCATAAAGTTGCCCTGATATTTCAAAGGCTTCGAGGGGAGTCCCTAATAATGGTATTCCCTCTTCGTTACTTTGTTCAAGCGCCGCTTCCGAAGGAGCTAATCCTTTAACCAATATAATAGCAGCCACTTCCTTCAAGGAGGCAATTGCCATGATATTTTTATGCGTTTGAAGGGTAATCCATACTTCGTTTTCGTTCACATTACCCATTACATCGCTCAATAAATCGGAAGTATAACCACCTGTGATAGGGTTGTTTATGCCCTCATTGCCTCCAAAGACAATTAGGTTAAGTTTTTGTACGATATCACAAACCTTCATTTTTTGCTCCTTTCTTTTTACAATCTTTGCCGAGACGATCTTTGCCCCATGTTTTTTCTATGATGCGTATGGCGTGTTCGCCACTTAGTTTTCGACTTTTTTCCATGGTACGTTGTAGGAACACACAATTTGATAATTGAGCTTCACGACGGGAGATGTCCTCGGCCAAGCTCTCACAATTAGGGGAACCACATGCACCACAATCAATTCCGGGCAAATAACACATCATGTTGCGAACTTGCTCCATTTTTTTTAAGGCCTCGCCCATGTCAGCACCAAAGGTTTTCATCGAACGGGTGGGGATTTCATTGAGCGATAAATTAGCTTTCATGAAATCGGAGGATTTTTTATGTCTTGGATCTTCAATGGCAGGGGTAGTGGATAGTATGGCTGCTCGTTTTTTTAATCGTTCAACGGTTAAAAATCGATTTCCTGATAAGAGAATACCTCCGGCACAGCTTTGATCGCAGGCTCTAAGTTCCAAGAAATCAACGTTCTGAATCTCGTCGGTGGTTTCCAGAAGCTCTAGAAATTCTATGACATTGTGAATTTCATCTATTGCTAAACAGCGACCAGGCATGTGATCGGCTTCACCGTTGGTGAGGCTCCACAACATTCCTTTCGGGGTTAATGTGCTAATAGTTATATCTTTTCCACGATTGGCATCGGGGCGTTGCTTAATAACATGGTAAACCTTGTTGTATAAGAAATCCATGTTTATAACTCCGTCAACGGTTGACTTGTTTTCACCAACAGGGTTTTTGACCGCAGCAATTTTGGCGGCACATGGCGTAACATAAAATAGTCCTATTTCGTTTTCAGGAATTCCTTGTTCAATTAAATGATGTTTGTAATAGATGGCTGTAGCATCGATTGGAGGTTTTATAGTTATAATATTTTCAACCAATGAAGGAAATTTTACTTGAATCAGACGAACTATTGCAGGACAAAACGAGCTAATGAGCGGTTTTTCCTCGGCATTCGTATTCAAAACAAGCATGGCTTCGTTTATGTTATCCGCCGAGTGTTCTACTTGAAAAACATGAGTGAACCCAAGTTCGTAAAGGATAGCAAATATCTCTTCTTCGGTAATGTATTTCGAAAACTGACCAATGAACACAGCTGGTAACAGTACTACCCGGTATTTGAAATCGAATATTTTTTTGAAATCATCTTGTTGAATAAAAATGGCATCTACCGGGCAAGCTTTCATACATTCGCCACAATCGACGCACCATTCTTTTTTAATCACTGCTTTTCCATCACGAATTCGTATGGCATTGGTCGGACATTCAATCATGCAATGGGTACAGCCGAAACAAACGTCGGTATCCACTGTTAATCCATGATGATATTCCTCTGCTGCCATTCTTAATTTAAGTTAGTCGTTAGTTCAACAATAGTTCCTTTTCCAACAATACTCGAAACCGTTAAATTGTCTGCATTGCGTTTCATATTAGGTAATCCCATGCCTGCTCCAAACCCCATTTCGCGTACAGCTGCTGAGGCGGTTGAATAGCCTGCTGTCATGGCTAGATCTATATCAGGAATTCCAGGACCATTGTCTTCAATTTTAATGTGAATTTTTTGAGTATCAATGGTTGCTATAATAACGCCATTAAAAGCATGTGCAACTACATTTACTTCGGCTTCATAAAGTGCAACCACAATTCGCTTAACTATCTTAGGTTCAACGCTTAGTTGTTTTAAAAATTTTTTTATGCTGCTTGACGCATTTCCTGCTTTAGTGAAATTACCGCCCTCTATATCGTACTTAAATTCCATTTTTGCTTGAAATTAATAAACAGGTTTTAGTCCTGATTGATAAAGTATTCCTACCGCATTGAATAACGAAAAGCTGCACTCCATTAAAACCATATGGTTTTCTTCGGCAATGGCTATCATTTCAGGAGACGCTTTTTTGTCTCTAACAAATAAAATGCATTGAATATCAGCCATTTCGGCAGTTCGAATGGTTTGGAGATTGCATAATCCCGTAATTAGCAAAATGCAATCAGTATCAATGGTTAATACATCACTCATTAAATCACTTGCAAAACCATGCTTTATTGGATGGTCGATGTATTCATGCCCGCAAATTATTTTTGCATTGAGGAGTTGAGTTATTTCATTGATTTTCATTCAAGTTTTTTTTATAAACACCTGAAAATGAATTAGTAGTAATTAAAGAATTTTTTCAGGAATTCGATGCTAAACTACAATCTTTCGGTTCAAAAAAAAAAGATGAAACAAAGAATTGTGTAATATGTAAAGAGTCTAAATAGGGTCTGCTGAAAAACTTAAGCAGCTTTATTATCTAATTTTCCCGCAGGGAATTAATATCAATAGAGAATCATGTACGATTGATTATTTTGCCCGTAGGGCTTTAACATTTATGCATTTAGGTTAATCCCCTACGGGGAACAAATTATCTCAGCATTAATTCTCTATTGATATTTATCCCCTGACGGGGAATTTAAAATTTAATAAGTCAAGAGGTTATGTAATATTTTCTCTTTTCCCCTGCATTTGGCATCTATAAAAATCAAGTTAATTAATTATAATAGAATGAAATAATACTTTTTCAGCAGACCCTAAATAAACTAGGTTTTTTGGTGAAATGTGAGTTGCCTTAATTGAAAAAGTGATTAATTCAAATAGGTATTAGTATTTTAAATTCTTTCGATGAGTTTTACATAAACTCCATTGCAACTTCTTTTAGAAATTTATCTTCTAGGAGCCTAGCAATCCTCTTAATAACGGTTCTTCTTATCTCTAATTCAACAGGGAGTGAAGGGTCTTGATGTGCCATGTTTATTCGCGTCCCGATGATAACATGAATGTGATCGCTCTCTAAAAGGAGTTTGACAATTTGATCTGCCGGACCTAACGTTAAGCGATGATTGTTTTGATAGTTCTCTAAAATGTGATGAACTTTACCTAAGGTTAAAATTCCTTCGGTTACCAAGTTTATTCCTTCAACAAACGATAGCGGCGGGAGTTCTGGATCAGCACCATCCATTCCAATATCGAATTTTAGTGCTAATTCACGAGCTATGATTTCAGCAGTAGTCCCACCTGATATAATTTTTTTCCCTTGAAAACGTTGAACGCGTAAAGAAAAATCTAAATCGTTTTTTTCTTCAAAAGGTGGCCCTGATACCAACAATAATTGACGAGGTTCGCGAAAATAAATAACCCCACATGAGCAATCGTCTTTAGGCTTACCCATGTCGTGTAATTCGGCCATGCTGGTTATTTTTTTTGCTAATTTAGATGAGGAGGCATAGGGTGTGGCTTTTACAATTTTCTCAACATATTCGTATGTTCCCTCTAATCCCCAACCAAAAGGAAAGCCCTTGGTTCCCATTCCTGATTGTATAATCCCATCGGACCAAAAGAAAATACGATCTTCTTTGGTAGCAACAAATTGGCAGGTTTTAACGGTTTTATTTTGATTTCCTGTGGACTCTAAATGTACAGTTTCCCAATTGGGATCGAAGGAGTGACCATTTCGAACGATCATAGCTGTGGGGTTGTCATACTCTACGATAGTGGTTAAGCCACTGTCCTCAATGTCAATAATGGTGAAGGTGCTATAGCTCATTTTACGAACACTGCATACGGGCAAGGTATTCATAATTATCTCGGCTGTTTTTTGTAACTCTTTATTTTCGATGGTAAAATTAAGTGCCATCGAAGCGGTTAGCGTTGCCAAAACATTTGCTTTTACGCCACTTCCCATGCCATCCGACAAAACAACAATGGTTCTGCCTTCTTCTTTTACACGTCGCGATAAAAACATATCGCCGCAAATAAATTCACCAACGTGGTTATTTTGATGGCAATAAATATCTAAAAAGAACTTATCATCGGGCAGTATCATCGACTTTTCCTATTTTTTGTGCTTCAATTATTGAATTAAGAATTTTCTCAGTTTTAGAGGCGCTCTCGCCCAATAAGAATGCGATTTGCTGCACGGTTAAAAGGTTTTCGCGTATTACGGTTTGCGCTCGGTTAATAATCTCTTCGCGACGAACTTCTGGGGTGGTTAAATCGCGAATAATCCCACCCACCACCTTATTTTTTTTGATGGTAAAAACCGAAACGTTTAAGATAGAATTTCCTAATTGGGTATCCTTGTTTAGTAAATCCTGTCCGGTTTGCAGAACGGTCTGGAAATAGCGATAGAAGGGGAGAAGTGATTGAATTTCAGCACCTTTTAATCCTGGTATCATCTCGTCGAGCTGAATGGCATCGTCGCCTAACATTTGAATAAATACACGATTCGATTCAATTATTTTAAGTTGATCATCCACAATTACAACACCTGCTTTAAGCTTATCTAACATAGTAGTAATGGTTTCTGCGGCTTCGCGTGCGGCTTGTTCTTCGTGTCGCGATTTCTCTTCGCTTTTCACCAATGCTTCTTGAGTTTTTTTAAGATTTTCGTTGGCTGAATTGACTTTGGTGATGTAACTATGTAGTTTTTTGTTTGTGTAAGTATAGCACATCTCATAATTGGTTAATCCTTGCAGGTATGCCTCAGCAAATTCTTCGCACGAAGGATACCCACAAGCTCCACATCCCAAACGGTCTTGTTCTTTTTCTTTTCCCATCTCGTGCAAAACCTGAATGATTTGCTCTGATGAGGGTTTTGGTAATCGGTTATCAGTGGCTTTAAAGCTTCGGCTTAGGTCAAGTGATAAAAATTCTTTGATCTCTTGAGTCCAAAGTTCGCAGTTAAATCCCTGAAGACGTTTGGTTACATATTTAATAACCTGCGATCGGCGATTATACCTTTTCCCCGATGGAGAGGTGCCTGGTCCCATAATGCAACCGCGACAATAAAACAGATCGAGGTGCTGTTTTAGCTCCACATTTGAGTTGAATTCGCGAATAGATTGCAGGAAGTTAGTACGTCCTTCGGTTGTAATAATACTACCTGTTAGTAAATCCTGATTGATCTCAACGGCTTGAAGTAAGCCGTGACTGATAGGGAAAAGTCCCCCTTTTCGTCCAACTGGAGGATCAAATTCGCTGAATTCAACAGAGTTTTCGGTAATATGAAATTCTTTGAACAATTCACGTAATTCCACAAAAGTGATAATGGCATCCATTCGTCCATCTGTTTTGTTAAAAAGTCGAGCATCGTTTTTTGATGCAACACAAGCAGTTATGTACACTATTTTAACATCGGGACCATATTTTTTATGAACAACTTTTGCCATTGCTGTGGCAGGTGTTACAAAGGGAGCTAGGTTTTCAACCAGTTCAGGATATTCATTTTCGATGTAATCAATTACAGGTGGGCACTTTGTAGAGATGTAGTATTTGCCCTGAAAATTAGCAAATAGTTCCTCGTAGCGTTTGGCAATTAAATCCACACCAAAAGCCGATTCAGTTACTAAGTTGAACCCTAAAGCGCGTATCATCGCAACAAATTTTCGATAATCGGTTATATCGGTAAATTCGCCTGAAATAGCAGGATCGCACATGGCAGCAACATTATTCTCCGAAGCTAAAAGATCTGTAACTAGTTGTTTCTCTGTTCGATATTCAATCGCACTTTTCGAGCACATGGTAACGCAATGCCCGCAACCAATGCATCGCGATGGAATTATTTGAGCATGTCCATCGGCAATTTTAATGGCTTTCGCCGGACAGGTACGAATGCAGGTAAAGCTTAAATTGCACTTGTCTTTATCGGTTAAAATTAGTTGCTTCATAAATCGTTAATGATTTTAGTCTAGTCGTTTTCCGATGAGTTAAAATAGTTAGTCAAAATGTCGTAAATATTCTCACTCGTAACTTCGTAAAATAGCTTGTCATCAATTTTAATAATGGGTCCTTTGTCGCATAATCCGTTGCATAAATCACCATGAAAAAACATTTTCACCTGAAGCTGATGATCTTTCACGTATGATTTTATAATATCGAGAGTTGATTTATTCCCTCGACTAAAGCAAGAGCTTCCTAGACAAATAGTTATTTCATGTTCCTGGTACATGGGACGTAGATTTAGAATCTATTGTATTACTGTTGCTTTAAAGTAATGTTTTTTTTTAAATGGATAAACGACATTTATCAGGCTCATTTAGAATCTTAAAAATCGTAATACAAATTACTTAAGCTGGTTCTGAATCCAAACCAAATGAAAGTCGATTTTTTTAGCTCTGTATCATTCTCCTCTGTCCTAATTCGCGCTCCTAACGCAATGTTCATATTGGTGCGAGGGTTTACTAAATACGATATTGAAGGCTCAATGATGCTTAGTTTGGTTTTTACGCCTTGTCCAATAAAATGACCATAATCGCCTGGTCGATCTTCGTTAGGTAAAAATATATCATTCCCATAGCTTATGCCAGGTGTGTCTTTACCAATCATTGCATTAACTAGCTCCCCTCTAATATATAATCGTTTATAATGATAATTCAGGATTGAAACAAATTCTCTGAAATTAGCACCAAACGGATGAGCTAATGGTTGATTGTAGTGGCCGTAATTAGTAATTGGTTGATAATGAGAGTATAAATAGGGTCGAGCTTGATTGAATTCGCATTGCCACCTTAGATTGTTAATTCCAAATAAATCGAATGTTTTAAATCCAACTTGAAAGCCTTGCTTGTTAGCCCACCATTTTTTTCCCGAGAAAACTTCATCGGCTTTAAATTCGCCCAATACCACTTGTCCATAAAAAGTTAACCATCTAGCAGCTATGTATTTAGTGTTTATCCCAATGGTTACATTATCTGGAGATCCTATTGAATACTCCACCGGCCGCATAAAAATAAACGGATTAACATAGTGCATGTCTAAGCCTCTGTAGTTGCCTAAAGTGTCCTGTGCTGCCCAAATAACCGATTCGAATAACCCAACCGAAAGACGATTGCCAACGTTCCAGTCGAGATAGTGGAAAAAACCATATTTAATGGGATAACGAGTATCGCCGCCACCTTCGCGTTCGAGATGGGTTAAGGAGGCAATCATTGCCTGATATTTTATTTTCCACGCAGTTGCTGTAAATTTTAAATAGGGATAACTATAAGCTACATCTGACAATAGCATTGATCGATAACCATCTCCAATAAAATGTTTACCATGTCCTAACTGAAGATTAATATATGGCCCTGCGTTAAAACTAATGTATCCGGTTGATTGCGCAAAATCATGCTGACCTGTACTACCCGCTTTTTTTTGTTTCCCTTGTCCCGGAATAACATTTCGTTTATCAATAAAATCTTCAATGTAAGATGGAAATGAGCCTTGATTCTCATAAAAATCGGCATAAAAAGCAAAGTTTTTCCCTAGGTCGCCTTCAATCATTATTCCTCGGGTATTAATACGAGTGGAGCTTGATATAAATTGTTCTTTTCCAGTTTCGAGATTAAATAAAGGATTGATTGTTACTCTAAGTGCTTCATTTTTCCACTCGAATAAATTGTCGTATCTGAATCGTTGCCATATGTTTAAATGCCCTTGAGGTTTGTGTATGTCTAAATATAGTATGGAGTCGAAAGAGACAACATGGTTTATTTCATCGAGTTTGTATTGTTTTATTGATGTGTGAAAGTTTTTTGCTGGCCTATATAAGTGTTTCTCAATATTGTTATACTGTTCGTTAAAATGAGTTGAATAGTTTTGAGAATAACTAACAAAGTATTGAGCAAAAACGGAGACAAATAAAACGATCCTAAGGAATCTTTTTTGCCATTTTATTATATTAAAATAACCGGTTGATGTCATGATAAAGTCAGGCTTAGCTTTTAATGTTAATAAATTGCTAAATATTCCCGAAAGGTAAATTTTTGTTTGCTGATAACCAAAACCGAAAGAATTTGTTGTATATATTTGATGGATTCAAATACACAAAAAATTATTGCGATTATGAAGCATTTCATATCTGTTATTTTTATTGGAGCACTGTTTGTTACCAATTCATTTGCTCAAGAGAATTATAAAGATCTCCATACTAATAACGATTATACTTTTGCTGGTCGAAATAGTGTTATTAGCGGGCTTGATAATTCGAGAGGACGTTCATCGGCAAAAAACATCATATTGCTAATTGGCGATGGCATGGGTACTTCTCAAATATACTCGGCTTTAATTGCCAATGGAGGCCAGTTAAACATCACTCAAATGCCGGTAAGTGGGTTTAGTAAAACCTATAGTTTCGATCAGTTAATTACCGATTCGGGGGCTGGTGGAACAGCTTTGTCTTCAGGTGTTAAAACAAATAATGGTGCCATTGGTGTTGATGAAAAGGGTGAGCCTGTTACCTCTATTTTAGAATATGCTGAGCAATATAAAAAAGCTACAGGATTGGTGGCTACGTCTGCTATTACTCATGCTACTCCGGCATCATTTATAGCTCATGCTGTATCGCGTTCGAGTTACGAGGATATTGCCGCTGATTTTTTAAAGGTTGATATTGACTTGTTTATAGGAGGTGGTGAAAAACATTTTGATTCGCGAGCAGATGGTCGTAATTTGTTGGATTCGTTAAGAGCTAAAGGGTATGATGTGGCCTTTGATTTATTGGCGCTTAATGAATTAAAAAAAAGCAAGATTGCTGTGCTTACAGCTCCAGAGCACAATGGGAAATACAGTGAGCGAGGTGATTATTTAGAAAAAGCAACAGCTTTTGCCATATCGCACTTAAATAAGCAACGAGGAGGATTTTTCTTAATGGTTGAAGGATCGCAGATCGATTGGGGATGCCATCAGAACGATACCGACTATGCGGTGGGTGAAACACTCGATTTTGATAAAGCAGTGGGTGAAGCATTGAGATTTGCCGTTGTTGATAAAAATACGCTGGTTATCGTAACAGCTGATCATGAAACTGGTGGAATGGCTATTACAGGTGGTGATATGTCAAAAGGTTATGTTCAAGCACAATTTGCAACAGGAAATCACTCCGCCGTTATGGTGCCGGTTTTTGCTTATGGGCCAGGTTCACAGTATTTTACTGGTGTGTTTGAAAACACAGATGTATTTGTTAAAATGATGAAGGTTTTTGGATTCTCAACCAACAATCGAAAATGAGTTTTGGTGATTAATTTGATTTGCCTTTCGGTATTTGATTTTTCTCCATCGACGACAAATGTAGTTCTAAGGCCTTAACCGATATTTGAATTTCCCATGCAGAGGTTATTAATGATGCTATAAGCATTAATAAGCCAACGCCAAAAGCATAAGCGGCTATGTCATCTAGTTTTATGTAGATTAAAAACATGGCTGCCACACAAAAAAATAAACTTAAAATTCCTAATAATTGCATTGTGCGAGTTAAGAATAATCGTTTACGTATGTTTTGTATCTGTTGGAGTATAATTTGATCGGGATTTTGCATGAATTTGTCGTGTAACGATCGGATTAATTGCGCATAGCTTAAAAACCGATTGGTGTAAGCAAGCAATATCAATGAAACTGCCGAGAATAGCAATGTTGGTGTCGTTAATGATAAATCGTTCATGTCGTAATTTTTATTGCACTAAGTTAAACATTGCAATTGATTTAATAAAAAACAGTTATGTAGTCGACAAAAAAAGGAGACTCTAATTGCTTAAAGTCTCCTTTGGGAAAGTTTCAAAACTGTTTATTTAATTTGCCTCCATTACTCGAACATAATCTTCAACGCTACCATTGTTTAAAAATGTCTCAATAATTTTTCTGCCAAGAGGCGCGAGTTCAGGCGTCATGTATTTTCCAAGCTCTTTTTTAAAGAACCCTTGCAGTAATTCTGCCCCTTGATCATATCCGGCTTCTCCAACTTCGGGTTGACGATATACTTTTAAAAACCGACTAGGTATTTTACCTGCTTCAATGGTTAAAAAGTTTAATTCGTATCCTAAAAGTGCACATCTGGCGGGCTGCATCTGGTCGTCACGAAGCCTTAAGTTTCCTCGGCGCGTTAAATATTCGCGCATCATTAACTGTGGTTTAAAACCCACTTTCCATGCACCAATATGCTGGTTAGGTACTAAAGTATAGCTAACGCGAGGGGTATCAACAATTTGTTGAAGCAATAAATTGGCATGATGAACCATTTTACCAGTTGCAAAAGGCCAGTACGATCCAACGCCTTCGCTTTCCATATCTCCAGTACTCACAATGCTTGGATTTGCATAGCCTCGTGGTGCAACTAAACGCCATAACCAAGCTAAAGCTGGAGGTAAGATATGAAATAACCCCACAATACTATATGATGGATTTTCAGCAGTAAAAGGTGGAGTGCGAATTCCAAAACTACGAACATCAACTGAAACGGGTTTTGATATGGTTCCAGGTATCATTTCGCGAGGAACAACAACCCGTGGATTAGGACAAGGTTTGCCTGGTGCATCTTCTTTATGATTCCAAACCAATGCAGTACAATCAGGTTCTGTTTCAATATTTAAGAATAGTAAAGGCTCCGATGGACTAATAGTTACCTTTTCAAGTGCTGGGTCATCGCCATAGCTTTTAATGCCATCCACTCTTAAAAACCAACCATTTTCGGCATCCATTACTCGCAGTTTGCCATTTTTCTTTTGAATAAGTGGGTGGCAAATTGCCATGTCGTCGGTAACTGGCTCGAACTTACAGAACATAGGAATACTTATGGTTCTGCGCTCGCCGTTTACAATGTTAACCCCAAGTAATATTTCACCTTCAGGTTCGCGAACTATGTGTTGAAGCATCTCACTTTTCCCTCCTCCACTAGCACCTTCATGCATAATGGTAAGTGTGTTGTCGTAAGGGCTAGTCATGCGAACAGTTGAGCAATGCGCTGTAATCCAGCCTTCTTTCTCGCCTTTATCCAATAATACACTGTAAATACCTTTTTTTGCACTTGGGCCTGGATATAAGTTGTAGCTGTAAATCTCGTGAGCCGTTTTTGTACGCTTATGAGCAACAACTTGTTTGCCATCGAAATGAGTGTGGCGGAAGGGCGGTGCAACAAAAATTATCGAGTCAATTTTTGTAAAATAATCTGGGATGTTTTGAGAATGAACAATTGATTGAAGCATAGATAAGCCCATTGCAAAAAAGCCTGCATTAGCTGGAGCTATAGCTAAACCACTCACGCCAATTCCATCATGTCCGGCCCAGTATAAAAACACAGCAAGGTCTTGTTTTTTTAACCAATCAAATGTTTCTGTTTGGATTTTCGAAAATTCATAACCCATTTTGTCTGCAAAACGAGGTTTGTCTGTTGGCAGATCATCGGCTATCAACATGGTGTTTGGATCACGACGACGCATGTAGGCATCAGGGTAGTTAGCCGAGATTCCATTTTTAACACGGTGAACAATGGCTTCAATTATTTCACCTTTACCCGGCACATCATATTTAACTACGAATTCCTTATTCTCTTTTCCGCCTGTTGATATATCTGCCAATTCTTGCGTTGTGTTAAAAATCGTAACACTTTTGCAATTTCTGAGGAGATCTTCTACGTGGAGCGGGAGAATAATATTCTTCCCTTCAAGAACTGATAGTAAATTTGTCATTTTATTTATTTTTATAGGTATAGGCGCTTAGACCTCCCTTGTTAAGTACTGATTTTATTCATATTTATTTATAATTCACCATCTTTCTTAGTAACACATCGAATATTGTATCCATATTTGACCTTCTATTGTATCTAAAATGATATTCATC
>JBBQUP010000081.1:0-15711 GCA_038212305.1 Bacteroidales bacterium | reverse complement strand
CATCCATCATAACAGGCGAAATTCAATCAGATAATGATCAAAGCAATAATTCATATCACGTAGTTAATTGCGGAACTACCATACCTGCACAAGAGACTGCATTAGAAAATTTTATCATTAGAGATGGAAACGCCAACAACGGAACTGCCTATGGATTAGCGTCTTATTGTAACGGCGGAGGTGTTATAATGACGGATAAAATAATCTTAAAAAATTGCATTATAACCAATAATATAGCAACTCGCTCTGGTGCAGGGGCATACTGCTATGATGGAGGAACTATAATCAACTGTCTTATCTACAACAATCATTCTACTGGCGTTAGCGGTTCAGGTGGAGCTGCACATTTATCAACTGGGGGTAAGCTCATTAATTGTACCGTTGTCAACAACAGTTCTTTGAGAAATATTGGAGGCATCAGTCGGTACATTTCAAACAGCAGTAGTTTGGTTAATTGCATCCTTTGGGGAAATAAACTAGATAACGGAACAGCCTCACAAATAACTGACTTAACAAATACTACCTATTCTGCCCTTGAAGGTTATACAACTGGAGGAGCCAATAATTTTGCAATTAATACTGATAACAGTGCTGTCGACGGTCCAAATTTTTTATCAACTGTTTTAGGTAGCGAAAACTGGCAATTATCTGATATTTCGCCTTTAATTGATAAAGGGAATAACAGTGCCATTGTAAATTTAATGTCACTTGATTTGTTTGGAGGAGTTAGAATTCACAACGGGTTGGTTGATGTTGGTACATTTGAAAACCATTCCATTTCAACAGAGACCAAATTATCAAACCATAAATCAGTCAAAACCATTTCAAGTAATGGGTATATAAAATTAAACAACCTAAATACAGGAACTAACTTTATCCAAATATTTTCAAATACAGGTCAATTATTACAAGTACAAAACACTCAAGGATCCACTGATTTTAAACTTTTAATAGCAAATAAGAATCGTGTATTGATTGTTTTGATTTCAAACAAAAACAATGAGAATCAAACGATAAAAATAATTCATTAAGCTAGTATTATCCAATTTACCAAAGAGGTGTTTCATGAGTGAGACACCTCTTTTTTTTGAAATGGGGATAACACTTCTGTTTATCTATAAATTCATCTTCGTACTATCGTCTGATGAACCATTTCTAACACTATAAAACTTTATGCAAATCATGCTTGGCATATTATGACCATTAAACGTTGTTCTAAGCCATTGTGCTATTTTATGGAGTGAATAGATAAAAGAACTAGCTGTCTAGAACAACTGCCAAAATATATGCGAGGCTTATATGCAAATCGTAAAGTATTCATTATCTTTAATTAATAGCTCACATAAATATGCCTATAAATCAAATAGTTGTGATGAAATAAGAGAACGAGTTAAACGGCATCATGTTAGTGAGGATTTTACGCACGTGAACTCATTTCAACGTAATTAATACAAATTAGTCAGCATGAAATACAACCTTCAGGATTTAATAGACATTAAGCAGTTTCAATCGCTTCAGGATATGATGAACGAAGTGTATTCGTTTACAACTGCCATGCTCGATAACGACGGAAATATTCTCACCGCATCGGGGTGGCAGGATATCTGCACCAAATTTCACAGAGTAAACCCAGCATCATGTAAACAATGTACGATTAGCGATTCCTATATTGTTAATCATATTCACGAAGCCAATCCAGGAGTCGGTTATAAATGTTTGAACGGAATGAACGATTATGCCTTTCCAATAATAATCGACGGAACTCATTATGGGAACTTTTTTACAGGACAATTTTTCTTTGAACAACCAGATATTAATTTTTTTAAAGATCAAGCAAAAAATTATGGGTTTGATGAAGATGAATATTTAAAGGCTTTGGATAATGTTCCCGTCATTACCGAAGAACGATTGAATGATCTGACTCTATTTTTAAAGGAGTTAATTCAGGTGATTTTAAGTGTTGGATTACGAAATTTGAAGCAAACGGAAGCGAATATTGCCTTAGCACAATCGCAAGCTTTATATCACGATTTGGTTGAAACGGCGCAGGATTTAATTTGGCAAGCTGATGCCGAAAGAAAATACACCTACTTAAATCCGGCTTGGGAAGAAGTGTTTGGTTATAAAATTGATGAAATGCTCGGCAAAAAGTTTTCTGATTTTCAGACCAAAGAATGGGCCGAACGAGATTCGAAAGAATTTGAACGGCTATTGCTAGGCAATACAGTTAAAGGTTTGGAAACAGTTCACATAGGGAAAAATGGGGGGAAAATTAAACTGATTTTTAACGCCAAATTTGTTCGCAATGAAAGTGGAAATATTATTGGTACAAGAGGCACAGCCTTCGATATTACAAGAATCAAAAAAGTAGAGGAAGAGTTGAAGGAGAGTGGAAATAAATATGCCTCACTTTTCGTTTCAATGAACGAAGGAGTCGCCTTGCATGAAATTATATATGACCAAACAAATAAGCCTATCGATTATCGGATTATTGATTTGAATCCGGCATTTGAAAAGCAAACCGGCATTCAGGTTGAAAAGGCGAGAAACCAAATTGCTAGTGAGTTTTATAAAACAAGCCCAGCTCCCTATTTAGATATTTATTCTAAAGTGGCGGATACGATGATACCTACTAAATTTGAAACTTATTTTCCCCCATTAAAAAAACACTTTAGCATTTCCATATTTTCACAAAAAAAGGGAATGTTTGCTACTGTGTTTACGGATATTACTGAACGAAAAAAAGCTGAATTGGAAATTCAGGAACTCAATAAAGAACTTGAACTTAGAGTTCTTAAAAGAACACAAGAGTTAGTAGACACCAATAAGGAACTGGAATCTTTTGTTTATTCTGTTTCGCATGATCTTAGGGCTCCTTTACGATCCATTATGGGGTTTTCTGAAATTATTTCGAGAAGGCATTCTTCCAGCTTTAATGAAGAAGGGAAAGCGTATTTTGGATATGTTCTTGAGGCAAGTAAAAATATGGCAAATCTCATTGAGGATCTTCTTCGTTTCTCGCGTCTTACAAAAAATTCGGTTGGTAAAGAAACCATTGAGCTCAATGATATTCTGGAACAGGTTTTACAAAACCTTAATCATGATATTTTAGAAAGTAAGGCTAAAATTATTGTCCCAGATAATAGGCCAGCTATCTATGCCGATAGATCTTTGTTGGGTCAGATTTTGTCCAATTTAATTTCAAATGGCATAAAATATCATCGAAAAGGAGTAGATCCCGAAATAATAATATCGGTTGATCGAAATGAAGAAATCAGTACAATTAAAATAAGTGATAATGGACAAGGAATTCCGAAAGAACATCACGAGAAAATTTTTAATATTTTTCAACGCTTGCATTCTAATGAAGAATATCCAGGGACAGGAATAGGATTGTCTATTGTTAAAAAGGCGGTTGCCTCACTTGGCGGGAAAATTAATGTTGAATCGGAACTGAATATTGGAAGCACTTTTTCTGTTGTACTTCCAAATATTTTAAAGTAATTTCAAGGAAATATAGAATCTATGTGTATGGACAAAAAGGCATTGATATTATTAGTCGAGGATAATAAAATGGATGTGGCACTCACACTCGATGCATTCCGCGAAGCACATCTTATAAACAAAATTCAAGTTGCGCATAACGGCGAAGAGGCACTGCAATATCTTTTTGGGGAAGGAGAATTTGCCGATCGTAAAGCCTATCCCATGCCAAGCATCGTGCTTTTAGATTTGAAAATGCCCGGTATTGATGGTTTTGAGGTGCTTAGAAGAATCAAAAGCACCGATGAGATTAAACGAATACCAGTAATTATATTAACATCGTCAAAAGAAGAAGGCGACCGAGCTTTGGGTTATGATTATGGAGCCAATAGTTATTTGGTAAAACCAGTATCGTTTGAGGGATTTTTGGAAGTGGTTAAAAAAGTATTGGATTATTGGATTACCTTGAATGTTGAACCTCCCATAAATGGGAAATAACAATGGAATGCAAAGCAATAGAATAAGCCATTAATCCCCTACGGGGAAATATTATTAGATGGATGATTTTCTATTGATATTAATTCCCTACGGGAAATGATGAACAGTTTGAAAATCAGTTTTATGGTAAAATGTAATTTCGATGAGTTAATATAGTGATTTGAAAATGAGCAATTTGAAAATCTTCCCCGTAGGGGATAAATAACAATAGAAAAATAAATAGCAATACAAACCATTCCCCTTTAGGGGATTAACATAATTACGGTATGAAAATCTAGTCCCCTACGTGAAATGATGCACAGAGTAGAAATAAAATCTTAGCAGAAATGTGGTTGAAACATAAAAATTTGAGATCGAGATAACGTGAAAACAAGATAATTTAAAGACGTTCCCCGTAGGGGATAAATATCAATAGAAAAATAAGTAGCAATACAAACCATTCCCCTTTAGGGGATTAACATAATTACGGTATGAAAATCTAGTCCTCTACGGGAAATGATGCACAGAGTAGAAATAAAATCTTAGCAGAAATGTGGTTGAAACATAAAAATTTGAGAACGAGATAACGTGAAAACAAGATAATTTAAAGACGTTCCCCGTAGGGGATAAATAACAATAGAACATTAAGTAGCAATACAAACCATTCCCCTTTAGGGGATTAACAAAAAATGGATATGGCAAATACCTATTCTCAAATCTATCTACATTTTGTGTTTGCAGTGCAAAACCGAATGTCATTAATCAATCAGAATTGGCAAGAAAATTTATATAAATACATGAGTGGTATAATTTTAAATAATGGCCATAAAACATACACTATTAATGGAATGCCTGATCATGTTCATGTACTTGTAAGCATGAATCCAAAACAAGCGCCATCTGATTTAATGCACGAAATAAAGCGAAGTTCCTCATTATGGATTAATGAGAATCGTTTTGTAGTTGGGAAATTTGCTTGGCAAGAAGGTTTTGGAGTTTTTAGTTATGGAAATTCGCAAATTCCTGATATTGCCAATTATATTGAAAACCAAAATAAACATCATGAAAAACGTTCATTTATTGAGGAATATGCTCAGTTTTTAAAATTATACGAAATTGAATACGACGAGAGATATATTTATAGGTCGATAGTATAAAATCGTTAATCCCCTACGGGGAAATATTATTAGATGGATGATTTTCTATTGATATTAATTCCCTACGTGAAATGATGCACAGTTTGAAAATCAGTTTTATGGTAAAATGTAATTTCGATGAGTTAATTTAGTGATTTGAAAATGAGCAATTTGAAAATCTTCCCCGTAGGGGATGAATAACAATAGAACATTAAGTAGCAATACAAACCATTCCCCTTTAGGGGATTAACATAATTACGGTATGAAAATTTAGTCCCCTACGGGAAATGATGCACAGTTTGAAAATCAGTTTTATGGTAAAATGTAATTTCGATGAGTTAATTTAGTGATTTGAAAATGAGCAATTTGAAAATATTCCCCGTAGGGGATGAATATCAATAGAAAAATAAGTAGCAATGCAAACCATTCCCCTTTAGGGGATTAACATAATTACGGTATGAAAATTTAGTCCCCTACGTGAAATGATGCACAGTTTGAAAATCAGTTTTATGGTAAAATGTAATTTCGATGAGTTAATTTAGTGATTTGAAAATGAGCAATTTGAAAATCTTCCCCGTAGGGGATGAATATCAATAGAACATTAAGTAGCAATACAAACCATTCCCCTTTAGGGGATTAACAAAAGACTAAAAATTAGAACAAAAAAGATAGCAACAATGGCCAATCAAATTCACATCCTATATATTGACGATAGCCCTTTAGACCGGGCATTGGTGCGTGATGCTTTGGAAAAAGAGCATGGTGGTTTTGTTTTAACAGAAGCGAAATCGCAACATGAATTCGAGCAATTAATCCACGAAAACAAGTACGACCTAGTTTTAACCGATTTCAATATTTCAGGATTTGAAGGCTTACAAGTACTGGAAATTGTACGAAAAGTTTCTCCCCATACGCCTGTTATTTTAGTAACGGGTACAGGCTCCGAAGAGGTTGCTGTTGAAGCAATGAAACGTGGAGCCTCCGATTATGTCATTAAAACAACCAGTCACATTAGTCGGTTGCCCAAAACAATTCTATCGGTAATAGCAGCAAAACAGATTCATTTAGAAAATGAGAACGCTCACAACGAATTAGTGAAAATGAACCGTGTTTATGCGGTAATCAGTCAAATCAATCAGTTGATAGTAAGAAGCAATGACCGTGAAAAACTTTTTCGTGAGGCTTGTGATATTGCAATCAATTTTGGTGGTTTCCGGATGGCATGGATTGGCTTGGTTGATTATGAGTCAGAATCAATAAAACCTTTTTGTTGGGCAGGTCATGAAGCTGATTATCTTGCAAGTTTTGAAATTCCAATAGCTGGCAATTCCCTTACCGGGAAAGGGCCTGTCGGAAAAGCATATAAAGAAAAAAAATACTCCGTTTTTAATGATGTAATGAATGACCCATCATTCGAACCCTGGCGGAACGAAGCCCTTAAAAGAGATTATCGATCCATCATTTCTTTACCTATAAAGGCCAAAAAAGAAGTGATCGGGACTTTCAATATTTTTTCTTCTGAACACAACTTTTTCGATAAGCGAGAAATAGATTTGCTTGTTGAAGTTGCAGATGATATTTCATTTGCACTTGATTCGATACAAAAAGAGCAAGAGTTGATCGTTAGCAAAGAGAAATACAAATCGTTATATGATAATGCACCACTTCCCTATCAATCATTAAATGCGGAAGGAATAATTATAGATGCAAATCCTGCCTGGCTAAAATTAATGGGCTATACGCGTGCTGAGGTTATTGGTAAATGGTATGGTAGTTTTTTACACCCCGATGCTAAAGCTGTTTTTGTAAAAAATTTCCCTGTTCTTAAAACTTGTGGTTTGGTAACGGATGTGCCATTTAAGCTGCAAAAAAAAGATGGTTCTTACATTCATATTTCTTTGAATGGCTTGTCTTCGTACTTCCCCGACGGATCTTTTAAACAAACCCATTGTGTTTTTCAGGACATAACAATTCAACAAGCCACATTAGAGAAATTAAAAAACAGCGAAAGGGAACTAAAAAAGGCTCAGGAAATTACCCATATAGGGAGTTGGTATTTGGATATAGCAACCAATGAAGTTGTTTGGTCCGAAGAATTATACAAAATGTATGGATTCGACCCCGCACTTCCAGTTCCACCATATACCGAGCATATGAAATTATTTACTCCGGAAAGCTGGAATATCTTGTCTGTTTCATTAGCAAAAACAAGCGATACGGGAATTCCCTATGAACTGGAACTGGAAACCGTGAGAAAAGACGACAGCAACGGGTGGATGTGGGCACGGGGTGAAGCAATTACTGATTCAAATGGTAAAATCATTGCGCTTTGGGGTGCTGCCCAAGATATTTCGGAGCGTAAAAAGACGGAAGAAGAACTCCGAAGAGCTAAGGAAAAAGCCGAAGAAAGCGATCGCTTAAAAACGGCATTTCTGCATAACATATCACACGAAATAAGAACACCAATGAACGCCATTATCGGCTTTTCAGAATTACTAAACACCCCTGATTTACCTTCCGAAAAGTTAAAAAAATTTACTGAAACAATAGTTCAAAGCAGCAATCAATTGCTTTCGATTATTACTGATATAGTTAGTGTCGCTACAATTGAGGTAGGACAAGCGAAAATCTACGAAAAAGAAACTAACCTGAATTATATTCTTAAACTATTAAAAGAACAATTTATTTTAAAAGCAGAAAAACAAAACGTTATTCTTAACCTAAATACCGCTTTACCTGATAATGAAGCGATTATTAAAACAGATGAAACAAAACTAACAGAGATTCTATCTAATCTAATAAGCAATTCACTTAAATTCACCAAGCAGGGCTCTATCAGTTTTGGCTATCATTTAAAAGAAAGCAATCTCGAATTTTATATTGAAGATACCGGCATAGGCATACCAACCGATATGCATGATAAAATATTCCAACGTTTTCGCCAAGTCGAAATAACAGAAACTCGGCATTATGGGGGCTCAGGTTTGGGGCTGTCTATATCAAAAGCTTATGTAGAACTGCTTGGCGGTAAAATATGGGTAACCTCCGAATTAAACAAAGGTTCGGTATTCCATTTTACGATTCCATATAGCAAAATAACCCCCAGTGTATTATCTGAAAATTCCTCTATTGATACTAATAGTAAATCTAGTAAATCAAAAACTATTTTAATTGCTGAAGATTTGGATTATAATTACCAGCTATTAGAAGAAGTATTATCCGAAATGGAGTTAAACATCGTCTGGGCCAAAAATGGATTAGAAGCAGTTGAGGCATGCGAATCGAATTTGCAAATAGACATGGTGCTGATGGATATAAAAATGCCTGTAATGGATGGGTATGAGGCGACAAAACGGATAAAAGCATTCAGGCCTGATCTGCCGATAATTGCTCAAACGGCATTTTCGACCGAAATGGACAAAACCAAAGCCATTGAATGTGGTTGTATTGATTTTATAAGTAAACCGTTTCTTAGAGACGCATTAAAATCAAAAATATTGGAACATCTCGGCACATAAATAGGGATACTGTTTTCGATGGGATTCCTGTTTTCATTCAACCCACTACGCTCACCATGCGAAATTGCCATCGATCCCTAATCGACTACTCACAAAATCGGTTCGCATGGGGATATCTAAATAGGGATAGGTAATTTTAGAAAGATAAAGGCCTTGTGGCAATGCGAGCTTAATGTTTTCGGCGGCTTTTTTCTCAATTAATAATTGTTCGAACTGCTTAACCGATAACTTTCCTTCGCCAATCTCGAGTAATTTGGCTATAATAATGCGAATCATCCCCCTTAAAAAACGATTGGATGAAATTTGAAAATGAAACCGATCACCTGCTTTATTCATGAAAAGCGATGTTTTGGAAACGTGGCAAATAGTGTGTTCGTTTTGAGTTGGGCTTTTACACAACGCAAAATAGTCGTTATAGTTTGGGAATATAGCCACTGCTTGAGACATGCTATCAACATCGAGATTTTTAAGTAAGTAGCACGAACTAAATCCGGCCAAAAACGGATCTTTGTAGGTGTGGAAAAAATAGTCGTACTGCCGCTGAGTGCCATCGAATCGCGCATGAGGCAATCCTTCCATGGGGATTATGTCGAACAAGGCAATATCGGACGGCAGTCGTTTATTGATACGATACAATAAGTCATAATCCCAAGGCGATTCAATGTCAGCATGAAAAAAGTACTGCGATGCATGAACCTGTGCATCGGTACGGCCACATCCAACTATGGCAACGGGCGTTTTTAAAATCGAAGTTAATGCATCTTCGAGCGTTTGCTGAATGCTGACAATCCCAGGCAGTTTCTGCCATCCAGAGTAGTTGGATCCAACAAATGCTATGTGAAAAAAGTACCTCATTTAAAATGTAAAGATAATAAGTGGGAAAGATAGGAAGAAAAAGAGATAGGAAGATCTTTTCACCTACTTGACTTCGATACTGGGACGCTCTAAAAAAATTCAAAATTTCCATCGAACAACATGTCGATAGGCTAAGACTGTGATATAAAATACTTTAGATGCATACAATCCTCTGGAAACTCATTATTATCTTTACATTCGGTAATTCCAATTATAGTTGGTGAGCTTTACTTGGCTCAAGTTCCATATTTTTGTAGGTTTGTAATTCATTGGGCTAGAATAGAAGTGCTAAAAACTAAATATTGAAAATACGATATGAGTGGAATACGACAAAAATTGGGCATTACTGCCGTTTTAATGGTGATTTTGGGTTTTGGCATGATGCACTCGGCACGAGGAATTTCGGAGATTATTAGTTTATTGTTGATTGGTGCAGGATGCGCCATTTTGTTTTACTTGATTGTTTGGCCTAAGAAAAATTAACTATGTATTCAAAAGATGATTCAAAAGCCACACGGCTCGAATTTTGGAAAAAGCTGGAAAGCCGCACCCGACGTTTACCCAGTCAAAAAGGTCGCGAAAAAAAGTGGATATTAGACAATACAGGCATTAAAGGGCTTGACTTGCGGTTTGATGTGAATCGCGAATACGCCATGGTGGCACTCGAAATTAACCATTCGAGCGAAGATCGTCGATTGAAACTTTTCTGGAAACTCGAAGCCTGCAAGTCGCTCTTCGAAACCGCTTTTGGAATGCCATTGAAGTGGAACCTCACCTTTATGAAAGACGACAAAAACCACGCTTGCAGGGTTTACACTAGTATGCCTGCAGATATTTACAATCAGGAATGCTGGCCCGATGTGATGTATTTTTTAATTGATCGCATGATACGAATGGAAACCGCTTTTTTAGAGGTCAAAGACTTTTTGAAATACGATGAGCTGGGTGATAATTAGGGGTTTAAAGCTTCTCTATTTCGGCATTTGACAAACTAGTTATTTCAATAATCAAAGTTATTTTCATTCCTTTCGAAAGCATGTTTTTCGCGATTGTAATCGTGTTTTCCGTTCTCACTCTATCCTCGGCATCTATTTTGAGTGTTAATATTCGACTAGCTTCGTTTCGCAAATAATTAAGATGTTGAGTGTAATTTTTTTGTTAATAATGTTCGATTTTATTTAACCATTCATTAAACCTTAAACTTTTAGCTCATATTTTCTCTAATCCAATTGCTTCGGCTAAAATGTTACCGTAAACTATTCAGAAACGGATTACGGGCTTTGATGCACATAAATGCCGAGTTTGCAACCAAGGAACCATGCAGGTAATAAAAAGCGTTCCACGAATCAGGTCGCCAAGCCAGCATCTGCCGTCGTTACTTTTAACGCTATTACAATAACATACAAAACCCAAAATAACTTCATTAACCTGAAGAATAGAATTGTATACCCCAAACTGGAGGTTTTGCGCATAACAGCACTCTTTTTATAACGTGTTACAATATACAAATACCGAAAACGGCACCTTCTTCAACTAAACTCTCAATAAATACCTTTCGCATAAACAGGCAAACCCCTCGATAAGTGCACAGGTTAAATTTTGACCGGGATGTAGTTCAACCGGGACTAGTCGCTGGGTTTTACAGACCGCTCATAGTACTATTTATTGGCGGTAGGTTTTTTACCATCTTCCTATTTCTTCAAGTGTTTCTATATCGTAGTATTTTTTTTCTTCAAATCCATCTTCATATGCTTTGTTAAAAAGAGCTATCACTTTATTCTCATTTTCATCAAAATCAGCTATTTTAAGAATATCTAATCTGCTTTTTAATACCTCCTTATCTAAACCAGGATAAAGTTGATATTCGGCAAGTTGATATCCAACTCTACTGTTAGAAGTCATCCAACTACGTTTGATAGATAACCAAACATATTTAACTAAATCGTGGTCTTTCTCAATGAGTTTATTAAAATTTGCCTCGTAATGTTCTTTATAATTTCTATAGACAATATCTAATACTAATTCAATTTCGTCTTCGGCTAAAAATTCGCTATCAGTTATAATTTTGTCAAAAAGTTCTTTTGCAATTAAGTTTCTTTTAGAAATTATTTTTTCGATAAATTCCAAGTCACTCGCTTTGTCGAATTTGAAAAGATAAAACCACTCGTTATTTGAATATAACTTACCGTTTTCTGATTGTTCGTTAGCATATAATATTCTATCACTCAAAAAGAATGAAGAAAAATTTTCGTTAGATTCTAAATAAGATAGGATAAGTTTTCTTCTAATTTCAATATCGTTAATATTGTATAACATATCAGAAGCATAATGTAATACTGTTATTAAATCAGAACCAATGCCCAAAAACATACCTTCTTTGTGCTGTAAGTTTTTTGAATAAATTAAAATGGACTCAATGATATTCTGTTGCTTATCTTCATTACAACCTTTGCTTTTTATTTTAACCCAGTTTAGAAATTGAAATAATTGCCTTTTTGCTTGAATATTTTTTAAAATGTCTTCATTTTCTAAAGAAGAATTCTCATTTATGAAGCTTTCAAACACATATTCTTGAATGTCAAAATTCGACAATTGAAGATTAAAATATCTGTTGAAATAACTTTCGTTAGCAACTCTTTTACCCCTAATTAAGTCATCAGGTGTTTTTGCGTTGAAGCTATTTGATGTGTCAACTATAAATAACCTTTTTAGTATTCGTTAAATTAAATCGTTAAAATCTAAACTTTTAATAAAAGCATCGGTAGATAGCTCATCATTAGAGCGGAATCTAAAATTATTAATATTGTTATCACTTTTGTAAACTAATCTTTCTTTATTATCTATCACTATTAACCGACAAAACATAAATCTTGTCGGTTAATAGTGATAAAATATCTAAAATCATAAGCTTTATTGCCAAGTTCTTCTAATTGTTTTCCCATTACCGATAGTCTTTTTGAAAAGTCTATCGTAACTGGCATTGTCTTATATAGTTCTGCTCCATTCCAATTCATTTTAGTGAGTTTAAGAATATCATTTGCAACCGTTTCTATTGGGTCTGTTCCTCTAAATCTCTTTATCAGTAAAGGTGTCGGGATGCCTCGTTTTCCTTGACAATATGGTTTTGAGAACTCGTTGCTTTGAACCAAACCATGTGTCCAAAGCAAGAAACTAAATTCGTCTAATTGGATGATGGTTCCTCTGTCAATGGGAAAGTCGTCAAATTCATGTCCGCTACCATCTTGTTTTATGCGAAGTTTTATGGCTCTCCAATTACTGAACTGTTGAATTTGCAACAGTTCAATATTGTCAATGCCTTCAAGCGCATTACAAATTCCATCCATCTCTTCACGGGTGTAGTGAGTTGTCTTATGCAGCACCAATTTCTTAAGTCCAATTACGGGGTCTATTTTGTGATAGGTGTTGCGAATATTTGTTACCAAGCGAAAAGCATCATCCTTGCTCATAAAAAGATTCTTGTTATAGAAAACTGGTTTTTCAATTGGTTGTAGTAAAAAACGCAAACCGTTTCCACTACCATCTAAAATCTGACTGCTTCCTAAAACCACTTTGTTCCATGAATTTTGCCGAACGGCATAACCTAAACCAACAAAAGCGGTTTCTGTGTTATCGGTTTTTACTTTCCAAGGTGTGCCGTTTGACTTCACATAAATGCCCAATGAAAGCTACCATTTCACTTTGGCTTGGTCTCTATAATTAATTGACTTGTCTTCTATGAATTGAAGTCGCAAACCTTTCTTAACTGCATAGAGTTTCAATGAATCGTGAAGGTCAAAATAGGTTTGCTCGTTTTTTAGTTCCCTGAAATATTTCCAAGCGTTAGGAATGTAAATCACAACACAATCAATTTCAGAATTCTTTATTGCAAGTTTATCAATCTTACTTTTTATCAATTCGTAAAATTGAATCGCTGAATAATTCATGATTTCCTGACTGTTTATAACTACTACAAATTCACTTTGAGCAGAAGTAGGAATTACCAAGTGTTTTTTATACACAGCATCAAAACCCGGATAATCTTTTAAGTATTCTTTTTCAGTTGTTGGGATTACTGTATTTAGTAAGGACTCTAAATGTGTTTTTACTTTTTCAAATCCCGTGTCAGGAGCAATTATTGCTAATTGAATTTTTGAAGCAATGCCATTGGCTCCAAAACTTTCTTCCAAAGGGCCTAATATTTTTAAACCATTTATTGGGTGAATGGATTGCTTCGATTCGTCTTGATGATGAAAATAGATAAGCGGTTCTTTTGCTTTTGCGTAACTGTCGAAGCAAAAGAAATTACCCATTTTTTGGGCCGCTGTGGCGTAATAGTCAGAAAGTTTAATTTCAAAGTCGCCTAATCGAAAAGTCAAATCGGGTTTTTTACGTTTCAACTCTTTGAACCAAAAGCTCACTTTTTTGCCATACTTTTTATTCCAACGGTTTGATGTAATAATGTTGGTAATATTCTGAACGGTTAATCTCTCGGGTTCATCGCCTGTGATTGTTTGTATATGAATGGTCGGACAAATGAGTAGAAACAAATCTTTGTTTACAAATTCTACTTTAAACTCAAATGCTTCAAAAACCTGATAGCCTTTTGGAATGTTGAGATTTAACCAACTTGGTATGCTTTTAATTTCCTCTTGTGTTAAAGGGTGATTGACAGAAAATACTTTCCTGGTATTTCTGCCTCTGCCGAAAAGTGCTAAACCAAAATCATTCACCAATGATTTTTCAATCAACTCATATAACATACCAATGTAAAATGAATCGGGCTGATGAAATAAATGCTCTTGAATATCAATCGGTTTTATATCATCCGTAAGATAATCTTTGAATACTTCCTTTATTTCGTTCTCATTTCCGAAAAGTGAAAGAGTTTCGCCTTTACTGAAAGCGGCTACTATGTTTGAATCCTTTAACACTTCTCTTAGCTTTTTCCATTTGCCTTCTCCGTTAATTTTTGTCTTGGTGGAGAAAATGGTTTTAGGAAAATGTGTTGCTTTAACTGCGTTAAGTAAAATAGGTGTTGTATTCGATTGATTTTGTGGAAGTCTGAAAAACTGTTTTTGCTCAAATCGTTCTTTGGCTATTGAATCAATTTGTTCGTTTTTTAATTCGCAAACCGTATAAAGTTCATGTAGGAAATAATCAAAACTATCAATAACCATAAAGCCTGAACGATGATTTTGAGCATTGGCTATTTCTATAATATTTGATAATCTTTTGCTTGGGGTAATATCTTTTGGAATGCACCAAATTAACCCTTTGGGAAATGCGTTTGGTTTCTCCAATGCTTTTTCAAGCGTTTGCAAAATAGATTCATCACTGCCTGAATAACCGACTACTAGCAAACCTCTTAGCGAAGAAGCCTCTATAAAATAACGATGAAGGTTATCTTCCAGTTTCTGCAATTCTGCATCTGTATTTTGCAAAGCATTATACCGGAAATCTCCGTGAAGTTTGACAACTGTGGGAATATCATTTCTGAAATTTTTAACCGATTTTGCATTTTCGGGTGAAACTACTTGGCAACTTATATCTAATTTATTGATGGCTCTTTCAATTAGGTCGTCAAAGTTGGTTGTCCAAACGGTATTCAATTTTTGCTGACCTACTAATACTGAAAGACACATAAAGCCAATAGATGGTTTTTTATCTCTTACCATATTGGTTAAGAATTCCTGTCTTACCAACGGGTCGGGATAGCACTTTTCAAAATAGTAAGAATAAGGATTTGAAGCCTTTGCATCTTCTTCTGCAAAGTAGTTTTGGATGACTTTTTTATTGGCTTCAACTTTTAGGTCTTGAAATTTTTTGCCATTTATTTTTCCACTAACACTTAGCAACTCTCGTTTGAAAAGCCAAACCAAATCGATACCCGAATGAATGCCAGAAGAAATAGACGCACCTGCTCCAAGGAACAAATCGAAGGATTGATTTGAAAGCACTTTAAAACTTCGCAAAAAGGTGTCTTTGTCAATTTTTTGCATATTATTTCCCTGTTATTCCGTTAATAAAAGTTTCCACAAAATTCAATATCTTTTTCAAAATTCTATCGCCTGTCTTTTTGCGTTCTAAAAGTGTTGGTTGTTCTCCATCAAGCAATTCAAGTATTTCATCTCGAAGCGGTTCTCTCTCGGCATACAAATAATCTTCAATCAATGATTGTGTTTTTTCGGCTGAAAGTTTTTCTTCATTTACGAGTTGGTTAAATGCTTTTTGTTGTTCAGTAT
>JBBQUP010000080.1:0-15844 GCA_038212305.1 Bacteroidales bacterium | reverse complement strand
GGTTTTTTTCGATTTTTTATTTTGCCTTTGTTTTATCGCTAAAACACACTCAAAATATGTCCTCTTTTATAACCTTGCCTCCTGTCTCTAACCAACCGTTGTTGGCTCAAAAAGCGGATGCAAAGGAAGACGCTTTTTTTTGTTTTCCAAATGTTTGAAATGATTTTATGAAAGAAAATACAAGTTAATCGATAACTAGTTAAAAATCAATACCTGTTTATTAAAAATAATTAAAATTCAGAATATCAAATACTTAACAAAAATAAAATAGGATGACCTATTAATATTTAAGCACTTACAAAATAGTGAATTCCTCATTTTTATAGCATCCATTAATAGTAAAGATACAACAAACAAAGCATTTGTTGTATCTTTGCGCTCGAAAAAGAACTAAGAAATGAATCATAAAGCTGGATTTGTAAATATTGTAGGAAATCCCAATGTCGGGAAATCAACCCTTTCGAACCTTTTAGTTGGTGAAAAGTTATCGGTTATTAATCCCAAAGCACAAACTACACGGCATCGTATTAAAGGAATTATTAATGGTGATGATTATCAAATCATAATTTCAGATACTCCTGGAGTGTTAAAGCCCAATTATAAGCTTCAAGAATCAATGTTGAAATATTCGAAATCGGCATTAACCGATGCTGATATAATATTGTACCAAACTGATGTTGTTGAGAAGTTCAATAAAGACGATGATTTTCTTAAGCAAGTAAAAGAGGTTAAAGCTCCAATTCTATTAATAATAAATAAAGTTGACTTAATTAAAGAGGAACAATTAAATAAGCTATTCGATCTTTGGAAAGAGGTGCTTCCAGAGGCTGAAATATTTCCAATTTCTGCAAAACACTCATTTAACATCGAAAATTTAAAAAATCGAATTATTGAGCTCTTACCTGAAAATCCTCCATTTTTCGATAAAGATACTTTAACAGATCGACCCGAAAAGTTTTTCATAACTGAGATTATCCGAGAGAAAATTTTAGGGCATTACCAAAAAGAGATTCCTTATTCAGTAGAAATAGAGGTTGAAGAGTTTAAAGAAGGTGCAAAACGAGTAGATATTCGCTGTATCATTCACGTAGCCAGAGAATCACAAAAAGGAATTATAATAGGACACAAAGGAGCTGCGCTCAAGAGAATAGGCACCATTGCTCGAAAAGACATAGAGCAATTTATTAATAAAAGTGTATTTTTAGAACTATACGTTAAAGTAAGTAAAAACTGGCGCGATGAAGAATCTCAACTTCGCAAATTTGGATATGATTCCTAAAAAGGGTTATGCACTTTAAACATTACAATCAACAATATATCAAACAAAAAGCCAAGTAACAGTATAGTGAAATATATTGTCGAAATAATCACTTTTATAAAAAAGAAGGGTGAAAAAAGGTAACTTTGCACCCCGCAAATAAGAACAATCAATTAACAATCGGAGAGAAATGGGAAATATAGTAGCAATAGTTGGTCGCCCCAACGTAGGAAAGTCAACGTTATTCAACAGACTTACAGAATCGCGTCAAGCCATCGTTGATGAAGCAGCTGGGGTAACACGCGATCGACTATATGGCAAGGCAGAATGGAATGGAATTGAGTTCTCAGTGGTTGATACTGGAGGTTACGCATTTAGCTCAGATGATATATTTGAAGAAGAAATCAGGAAACAGGTACTTATAGCTATAGCAGAAGCTGATTTAATTATATTCATGACTGATGTTATTACTGGCATTACAGATTACGATGAAGATGTAGCTGTTTTATTGCGTAAGAGTAAAAAGAAAGTGGTTGTGGTTGCCAATAAAGTTGATAACCACGAACGCATTGCTGATGCATCGGTGTTTTATGCATTAGGATTACCAGAAGTTATGCCGATATCTTCGTTAAATGGATTTGGAACTGGGGAATTACTCGATACTTTAGTTGAATTAATGCCCAACAAAGAGTCGATTGAAACATTAGAATTACCACGATTTACAGTGGTAGGTCGTCCAAATGCTGGAAAATCATCGTTTGTAAATGCATTACTTGGAGAAGAGCGAAATATTGTAACTCCCATAGAAGGAACTACGCGTGACTCAATTTATACACGTTACAATAAATTTGGGCATGATTTTTATTTGGTAGATACAGCAGGAGTTCGGAAAAAAGGAAAGGTGCATGAAGACTTGGAATTTTACTCAGTTATGCGCGCTATCAGAGCCATTGAGAATAGCGATGTTTGTTTTTTAATGATTGATGCAACTCGTGGAATTGAAAGTCAGGATTTGAAGATATTCAACTTAATTGAGCGCAATCATAAAGGCATTGTAATTTTAGTGAATAAATGGGATTTGGTTGAAAAGGCTAATAACTCAACCCTTGAATTTGAAAAAGCTATTCGCGAGCGCATTGCACCCTATGTAGATATACCAATTATATTTATTTCAGCATTGACAAAACAACGCATACACAAGGCACTTGAGGTAGCAACTGAAGTAAATGAAAACAAACAACGTAAAATAAGCACAGCGCGCTTGAATGAGACCTTATTGCCTATTGTGGAAAACAACCCACCTCCGGCAACCAAAGGGAAATACATCCGAATTAAATATATTACTCAATTACCAACATCGATACCATCGTTTGCCTTTTTTTGTAATCTACCTCAATATGTAAAGGAACCTTACAAACGATTCCTCGAAAATAAGCTAAGAGAGCACTACAAATTCTCGGGCACACCTGTTCAAGTGTTTTTGAGAAAAAAATAGATGTTAAGGGTCTGCTGATTTTAAATGAATACAGAGATAAGAAGAATATTAGATTTTAGATATTCCCCAATGAAGAACATTCCATTTTCATCTTTTTTATCAATTCTATCTTTCTAAAATCTAAAAATCTAGAATTCTATAAAAATTAAACAGTCTAATTCATAACTCAAAAAAACCCCATCCTTCGTAATGGGGTTTTTTCATACTCAAAAGTGGTTAACGATAGGGTTGATAGGCTTTTATTTGGAAAGATTCCAAATAAAAGCCTATCTTTGTAATAAAAACCATGGTTATTAAAGCCGATATGAAAATGGCCGATTTGGTCATGCACGACATACAGTTATTAGCTGTAATTCAACGATTAGAGATCCCTTTAGGCTTTCGAGATAAAACGGTTACTGATGTTTGTATCGAAAATAGTGTTGACATTGATTTTTTCCTTCATATAGCAAATGCTTTTCACGATCATGATTTGTATCCTAAAGAGCAGTTTTTAATTTTCAAAATTGAGTGGATTGTTAACTACTTACGAAATTCCCATCGATGCTATGTTGATCATCGAATTCCAATGATTGAGCAACAAATTATTGAATTAGAAGCTGATATTGATAAAGATAAAGTCCCCGATTTATTGCTGAAATATTTCCGTGAGTATATCAACGAATTTAATGGCCACATTGAGCTAGAGGAGAGGATTGTTTTCCCATATACATTGCAACTTAACGAGGCTTTAACAGGTAAAATTCAACCTCTCGATTTTACTTCTAAATACAACGATTATAAGATTAACAAATATGTAGATGACCATAATGACATTGAGGAAAAGCTCTTTGACCTTAAAAACATTCTGATTAAATACATGCCTCCACCTAAAAACAATTGTAAATACAACACGTTAATTTTCGAGCTATTTCGATTAGAAAAAGATCTTCAAGATCATTCGGATCTCGAAGATAAAGTGCTTATTCCAAAAGTTCGATTGATGGAAAAGGAGTTTAACAAACTAACTCATGCCATAAAATGATAAAGGTTGCCATTGGTGAATCATCCTATATCATTCGAAAAGGAATTATTCAGTTACTAAATGAGTTTAATGAAATTGATTTAATAACAGAGTATTCTGATGCATTCGAATTTGAAAAAAAAATTCATGAAACTTCACCTGATTTAGTCATTGTTAATCCCTCGTTTTACAATGGATTAAATTTACCCGCTGAAAACGCGAATAAAAACCTACTGATACTTCATCTATTTAACAGCATTTTACCAGCTTCAGCACCTAAAAGTCACTTATCAGTATTTGAAAATAAGGCTGATTTAATTGAAAAGTTATCTGTAGCTATCAAAGCATTAAAGCCAAGTTCGAATTCAGAAAAAGACAATGAATTAACTCCTCGCGAAAAACTGGTATTAAAACAAGTTGCTTTGGGTAAAACAAATAAAGAAATTGGCGATAAACTCTTCATTAGCACGCATACGGTTATTTCTCACCGAAAAAATATCACTCGAAAACTCGATATAAAAACAGTTTCTGGTTTAACCGTTTATGCGATTCTCAATCAATTACTTTCCATTGAAGATATTTCGTAACAGGAAGTTTAATCCTGTAATAGTCTCGAAAAAATTGAATCGTCATTTTTTATTTGATGCGAAAACAACGTAATCACAATAATGTATCTTTGCAGCAATAATTGCCATTATAAACATGAAAAAAAAAGAGTTACTGCTAGAGAAATACAATAAACTGCGCGAATACACTAAGATTGCAGTCTCATTTTTAAAAATCTATTACGCTAAAATTATTTTCGAATGGAACAAATTTGACCTTCGAAAATATTTGCATCCACAAGTATATTCAACAATAGGCATTGAGCGCGGAGCTGCTTTATTTGTAGACTTGTTCTTTATTTTTGGATTAACTTTTATACCAACAATTGGATTAGGTATTGGAATCGGCTATTTCCTGTTAAAAGATACTATCCCCTTTTTAAATGGACAGAGTTTAGGAAAGAGTTTTTTTAGTATTTTACTCATTCGCAAGCATTCGGGAAAACCACTAACACGCAATTACTGGGTGGCAGCTAAAAGGAATTTTGTGTTACTAATTCCTGGATTAAACCTATTTGATATGTATTTTTACATAAAACATGGAGAGCGATGGGCTGATGTTAAATATCGCACCATAACAGTTAGGTACTCTCAAGAAGAAAACGACACAACGGGGAAAGAAACATAAAAAACAGATCCCGAACCGACTTGAGTTTCGAACCATATTTTGCCATCCGATGCCTCAACAATATTTCGCGCAATAGCCAACCCAAGTCCCATTCCACTTGTTTTAGTCGTAAAGTTAGGCGTAAACAACTTCTCAACAACTTCGGGTGAAATTCCTTTCCCGTTATCCTTAAAAGTAATAATTACATCGTCTTCCACAACATTAACGCCAACCGAAACCAATCCACTTTGATTAGTTGGAATGGATTGAATTGCATTTTTAATTAAGTTATTAAATACGCTTAAAATTTGTTCTGGATCAGTATTAACAACTATTGCACTAAAATCTTTCACATCTAAACTAATTTTCACTGGGCTCGATTTTTTAAACAATTCCACTGTACGAATTAGTTTCGAAAGAATATCAGTTTCTTGCCGGTTGGCAGCAGGCATTTTAGCAAAATTTGAAAATTCAGTTGCAATAACCGATAATTGATTGATTTGATCGACCAAAGTATTGGTAACACGCTGAATATACGAATCGAAATCATCCACTTTATCATCCCATGCTTTCTGAAGATACTGAATACTAAGTTTCATAGGAGTAAGCGGATTTTTTATCTCGTGCGCAATTTGCTTAGCCATTTCACGCCAAGCCGATTCGCGTTCTGATTTGGCTAAAAGATCAGCACTGGAGGCTAATTCATCAACCATTCGATTGTATTCGTCCACTAATCGACCTATTTCATCGTTCCGCTGATATGAAATTTTCTCATTTTTTAAGCCTAATCGGGTTTGACTTAATCGTTGTTGTAAGATCATTAATGGTCGGGTAATTTGTCGCGAAGCAATGACAGCCATACCAATCGCCATCAATAAAAAGATGAGATAAGCATTCATAATGGTGACCACAATGGATGAAATATCTTCTTTAAGCTCATCATCAGAAACAAAATAAGGAATATTTAAATAGGCTAACACCTCATTTTTTTGATTTAGAAAAGGCACATAGGCCGAAATGTAATTTAAACGTCCAATCGATTCATTATGAATATACTCCCTGTCGCCATTGATTTTAAGAGACACAAATGCTTCGGGATTCATCAAAGTACCAACTATTCCATCATCATAGAGCTCTTTTCTTGACGTAGCTAAAAGTGACCCATCTAAGCCATAAAGATTAATATCAGTGTAAAAAACATTTGAGAAGTTTTGAAGCAAATAACTCAAATACTCCTCAATATTTGCATTCAAGGTTTCTTCACTTCCAATTTTTTGATCCAATTCGTGCATAATAGATTTAAGACGCTGCGAAAGCATTTCTTTATTTTTCTGACGAAACTGATGTGTTGCATAAATAATTGAACTTGCACCAATTACCAACATCAGAATTACCATAAAGGCAACCATGGTATATTGAATTCGTTCGCGTATGGTAAAGCGATGAGGATTTTCGCGAGCATAAAAAATAAACAAACCAAATATTGAAAAAGAGAGCAATAAAAAAAGAAGAAATACAATTGAAAATCCCGTTAAAACGCTCTGAAATGTAATTTTGGGTAAACTAATTACAACTGATTCATTCTTTCCTTTTGGTTCATAACACAAATGCGAAAACTCTTTATCATTAAAAAAATATTTATCGCTCGAGGCTTCTTGAGAATGTGTATTATTAAGATGTGCGATACGATACAAGAAAGCCCCTGACCGTTTAACTAAATGACCGTCAATATACTTACCATACGAATAATCCTCGTATATCCCTAATTTACTTCGACCTTTATCAGTCACTAATAATTCAGGATAGCCCAATCCCTCGAAATAGGGTTTTGATATAAGATCAATAAAAATGGTTGTTTCTTTATTTAAAGTTGGATGCCGATATCGAAAAACACCAAAATAATTGACACGTCCATTATCCTTATTTAAAAAGTAGAAACTTGAATTTTTTACAATTTGAGAACCCGAATTAGCAATGATTGAGTTAAAATAATCGTAACAATCATAAGTTTGGTCAACGCCTTCAACTAAAAGATTTGCTTTTGGCCAACAAATGATGACTTGCAAATCGAATCGATTTAAATAGCCATAAAAATAATTGTTCTTTAAATAAGTTGCTAATTCGTCGGTTGGTAGCGATTCATTAGCCAACATATCAATAATGTTTAAATCGTTTTGAATCTTAACATCTGAGTTACTCAAAAACATTTCAGCAACGGCATCCTGTTCACCCGCCAAATTATTCGCAAGAGTTTCAACTAAAAACAGGCGATTACTTTTTTCCTTTTGCTGATTAATATGAAACAACAAATAGACCGAAAAGCACGAAATGATTAGCACAAAAAAGAAAATATGCCGAATAGAAGAGTTAAAAAGATTTTTCTGTTTTCTGCTATTCCTAACAATCAAGAAAGCAGCTATCAATGCAAAGAACAGAAGATTAACAAAATTGAATTCATGCTTAAAAATAATAACATGCAAAATCTCAATAACTAAAACAGAAAAGACTACAACAATTATTGAGCTATACTTAATATGAATACGCTTGAAGATTAAAAATAGATCTGCTAAAAAAACAAAACCAAAAATTAAAAAGAAAAACAAAGAGAATCGCACCATTGAAATTGAAGAAAGAGCAGAAATATTAATAAATAAATCAAACCCAGATGAATGCTCTACTATAATAAAAAGGACAAAAAGGATAACCTTAAAGACCAAATAAACCAACACAATTCGTACAACAGGATGAGATTGGGTGATGCGTTGTTTTATCACTCCAAAACCAGCATAATTGGCTGAAATTGAAGAAGCAAAAAATATCAGCACTAGAAGCAACAAGGTTCCTAAAGACGAAACATACCTGCTGGCTGCAAAGTAAACAGGAGAAAATAAACTTGAAGAATATAATATTGAAAACCAATCTGTTATAAAAAACAAATAGTATAGCAGAATAAATAGAATGAATAAAATGGAAGCTTTAGCTGCCCCTTTTCCTGTTTTAAAGTATCTATATACATGCCTAGCTATCAATAAAATAACCAACAATAACGATAAAATAATTGAAACCATCCCAATTAGGGAGATACTATTAAATTGCAAGCCCGATGAATTTGCTTTTAACGAAAATAAATACTGCCCTTTTTTATTATGAATGTGCTTCCATCCAGGTAGTTTATCAATTGTTATTTCGACCTGATTAGAGATATTTAAATATGGATGATATAAATTGGATAGATATTTGTTTTCGTAAGCATAAGCGGTTTTAATTTTAGTAAGACCAACCAGCTGATAACTTCCAACTTTAAATTTGCTCAATAAATACCAACCATTGGGCAGTTTATGTAAGCTACTATTCGAATGAATTAAATTTATGTTAATTGGAATTAACTGCGAATTCCAAGCGACAGGTAGCGTATCTAAAAACAAATAAAAACTAGGATCAAACTCATTATCAGGAATTTGATATCTCCAAATGACTTCCGGATTTTGTTTTACCTTCAAACTTAAATCAAAAACATGCTTATCCAACTCTGTTTGAAGCGTTTCAATTTTTTTCTGGATTCCAACCTCATGAATGGTGTTCTGAGAATAATTAGCAAACCAATATTGCATTAACCCAGCAACAATAATCAATACTAAAATAACGAACAAGAAAGATGGCAAAGATAACCGAAGCATCAATTTCCTGTATGATTCATCAAGCTTGTTCACTATTTTTTTATACATGATGATAAGGTTCTCCTTTAATAATAGTCATAGCTCTATAAAGTTGTTCTAAAAAAATGAGTCGAACCATTTGATGTGAAAAAGTCATTTCCGACAACGAAAGTTTCAACCCTGCTCTTTGATATACCACATCATCAAATCCATAAGCACCTCCAATAACAAAAACAATTCGTTTAAATGAAGAAACTAAAAACTGTTTTTGTATCCAATTCGAGAACTCAACAGACGAGAATTTCTTTCCATTTTCGTCTAAAAGAACAATAAAATCACCCATCTGAAGGTTGGCAACAATCAATTCGCCTTCTTTTTGCTTTATCTGAAGTTCTGATAATCCTTTGGTGTTTTTGATAGCTGGTATTTCTCTCAATTCGAAATTTAAGTAATGACTCAATCGACCAACATAATTACTCTCACCTTCTTGCAAGTATTTTTCAATTGTTTTTCCAATCCACATCAAAGTCACTTTCATTGCTATATAAATTAGTATCAACATTTAAGTATCAAGACACAAGACTGATTTACAGGACTTAGTTAAGTCGTTTTATTTCTTAATCCTTGGGAATAATCTATAAATATCCAAACTCTTTTTTTAATACTGAATGCAAATTATAAAATAATTGCTTAACAAATATAATATGGTTCAGTATTTGCGAAAGGATTTCTTAACTTAAAGTTAAAGTGACGAAAAACACGGACTAATTACATAAATGATTATCTTGTAAGATGAGAAATTGGGAATGATAGATTCTTTTTTAATTTTGTACTTCATAAGAATTATAGACTGTTTAAATTAGAATTAAAGATGCAGAGGATATTAAAATATTCTTATCATAAAGTATTCGACAAAAATATGATTCAACAAATAAAAAACTAATGAAATTCACGACTACAATTATAGTTTTAATGCTTAGCATTGCTTTATTTAAAGTGTCTGCTCAAAGCAATACGTTCCCCGATGAAATTATAAAAGCAACAAAATCGGGAGATAGCCGAGTTTTAGCAAATTATTTCAACGATAAGGTTGAAATAATTCAGCCCGGAAATTCAGGCGTATATAGTAAAGCTCAAGCCGAACAAGTGCTTAAGACTTTTTTTATAAACAATCCGGTGGTTGATTTTAAAATTTTGCATCAAGGAGAACGCGACAATTCTTCGTTTGCAATAGGAAAGTACTCATCGCGAGGTGAAAATTTCAGAATCTATTTCCTTTCGAAAGAGACATCGGGCAGCACACTTATTCACCAAATTAGGATTGAGAAACAAGATGAATAAAGAAGTACTGGCTAAAATAATTGATCTCTCAATACAAGAAGATGTTGGCGATGGCGACCACTCCTCATTATCATGCATACCTGAAGGGCAAAAAGGAAAAGTGCAATTAATTGTTAAAGAAGCTGGGATTATTGCTGGTGTTGAAATTAGCGACTATATAATTAAACGCTTTGATCCTTTTTCGAAGATTGAATATTTTATTAAGGATGGAACATTTGTTAAGCCAGGCGACATTATTTTAACTATTGAAGGGAAAGTGCATTCGCTTTTAAAAACGGAACGCTTACTGTTGAATGTTATGCAGCGCATGAGTGGCATTGCTACTGAAACTCAAAAATATGTTCGAAAATTAGAGGGGACTAAAACCAAAGTTCTGGACACACGAAAAACAACGCCATGTGTTCGTCTTCTTGAAAAAGAAGCAGTTCGAATTGGTGGTGGTGTTAATCATCGTATGGGTTTATATGATATGATTATGCTGAAAGATAATCATATTGATTTCGCTGGAGGAATAAAAGAAGCCATATCGGCAGCTCGCAGCTATTTAAAAGACTTGGACAAAGATTTGCAGATAGAAATTGAAGTCAGAAATCTTAAAGAGTTAAGTGAGGTTTTAGAATATGGAAATGTTGATCGTATTATGCTTGATAATTTCTCTATTGAAGATACTCAGAAAGCTACAGAATTAATAAATCATCGCTTCACAACAGAATCATCTGGAAATATAACCTTAGATACCATTAGAGGCTACGCCGAATGTGGGGTTAATTTCGTAAGCGTTGGCGCATTGACTCACCATGTTAAAAGTTTGGATTTAAGCTTAAAAGCTGTGTGACAATTTGGTATCGAATATATTGCAAAAGAGGATGGCCAATTTCAACCATCCTCTTTTTATTTTCATTTATTTTCGATACTATTTTAACAACCTATCAATTCCCTCTGTTAAAATCTGAATTTTGGCTTCCGCATCGGCTTGTTTTTGTCTTTCTTTATTAACCACATCAACAGGGGCGCTATTTACAAACTTTTCGTTCGAAAGTTTTTTCATCACCGAAATTAAAAAATCCTCATTATACTTCAATTGCTCTTTCATCCGTATTAGTTCCTGCTCCACATTAATGGTCTCTTCCAACGGAATAAAAAACTCGGTGGTTTTTACTACAAACGATAATGCATTATCGGGCTTTGAAGTCACAAAAGTCAACTCTGATAAATTGGTGAGTTTAACAATTACCTCATCAAACATAGCGTTATAATTGCCATCAGCATTCAAAATAAAAAGTTGAAGCGCATCTTTTTGAGGGATGTTCTTTTCTGTTCTAATGTTTCGTATTCCGGTGATCACCTCTTTAGTTTGTTCGAATTGGGTCAAATAATCAGCATCAAATCCTTTTGACACAGGCCAATCTGCTATCATTATCGATTCGCCATCATTGCGTTTAGCTGTTTGCTGCCACATGTCCTCGGTTATAAAAGGCATAAACGGATGCAGCAATTCCATTAACGAATTAAAATATTTAACTGTTGAATCTAGCGTCTTCGCATCAATTGGCTGCTGATAGGCTGGTTTAATCGCTTCGAGATACCATCCCGAAAACTCTTGCCAGAAAACAGTATAGATGGTCATCAATGCATCAGAAATACGATATTTACTGAAATGGTCATCCATTATCTCAACCGTTTCGTTGAGTTTGCACTCAAACCATTCGATGGCCAAAACCGATGATTTTGGTTGAGCAATCGTATTATCTACTTGCCATCCTGAAATTAAGCGATGAGCATTAAATATTTTATTGGCGAAATTACGACCTTGTTCTGGCAAACTCTCATCAAAAGCTAAATCGCCTCCAGCCGGAGAACACAACAGCATACCCACTCGTACACCATCGGCACCAAATTTCTCAATTAATTCAAGCGGATCGGGTGAGTTGCCCAATTGTTTAGACATTTTCCGTCCTTGCTTATCACGCACCATACCAGTAAAGTACACGTTTTTAAACGGGAAGGTTTGTTTAAATTCGTACCCTGCCATAATCATGCGAGCCACCCAAAAAAAGATAATATCATGACCAGTAACTAAATCGTTGGTTGGATAATAATAATCGATCTCCTTTTTATTTCGAAAGCCATCGAACACACTAATTGGCCACAACCACGACGATGCCCAAGTGTCCAAAACATCGGCATCTTGGCGTAAATCGGTCAATTGCAAGTCCGCATTTCCGCTTTGTTTGCGAGCCAGTTCCAATGCTTCCTCGGAAGTGGTTGCCACCACAAAAGAACCATCAGTTAAATAATAAACAGGTATTTGATGACCCCACCACAACTGACGAGAGATACACCAATCCTTAACATTTTCCATCCAATGACGGTAAAGGTTTTTGAATTTCTTGGGATGAAACTCAACCTCATCGTTAGCAACGGCATCTAAGGCAGGTTTTGCCAGTTCGGCCATTTTTAAAAACCACTGAGTACTTAATTTCGGCTCGATGGGCACATCGGTACGTTCCGAAAACCCAACTTTATTCACATACTCATCGACCTTAACCAGATTTCCTGATTTTTGCAAATCCACTTCAATGGTTTTGCGTACGACAAAACGATCAAGACCGATATACAATCCGGCTTTGTCGCTTAATGTTCCATTATCGTTTAAGATATCTATGCTTTCGAGATGATGGCGCATGCCAATCTCATAGTCGTTAATATCATGAGCTGGTGTTATTTTCAAACAACCTGTACCAAATTCCATATCAACGTAATCATCCTCAATTATTGGGATGGAGCGATTAATAAGCGGAACCAATACGCGCTTGCCTTTTAAATGTCTAAATCGATCATCGATGGGATTAACACAAACAGCTGTATCGCCTAAAATGGTTTCGGGACGTGTAGTTGCTATGGTTACAAATTCATTGGCACTGCCTTCAATTTGATAACGCAAATAATATAGTTTCGATTGAACCTCTTTGTAAATTACCTCTTCATCGCTCACAGCAGTTTTTGCACTGGGATCCCAGTTAACCATTCGAATACCACGGTAGATAAAACCCTTATTGTACAAATCAACAAACACATCAATAACAGCCTGACTACGAACTTCATCCATAGTAAAACAGGTGCGATTCCAATCACACGATGCACCTAATTTTTTGAGCTGCTCTAGAATTATTCCTCCATGTTTGTCGGTCCATTCCCAAGCATGATTTAAAAACGTATCACGAGTCAATGTATTTTTATCAATGCCCTGTTCTTTTAGTTTATTTACCACTTTTGCTTCGGTAGCAATACTGGCATGATCAGTTCCTGGAACCCAACAAGCATTGTAACCACGCATACGGGCACGGCGAATTAGAATATCCTGAATCGTATTGTTTAACATGTGCCCCATGTGCAACACACCCGTAACATTCGGCGGCGGTATAACAATGGTATAAGGCTCACGCTCATCGGGTAAGGAATTAAAAAACCCTTTATCCATCCAATACTGATACCATTTTTTTTCCGATTCCGACGGATTGTATTTTCCTGTTGACTCCATGAGGTTATTTATTTTCAATATTTTTGTTCTCGAGTAATTTGGATTGCAAAAATATAAAAAAGCATGTAACTGACGTGCAATCAATGAGACTTTACTTCAACATAAATAATCCTCGAAATGATTTTAAAAATGAAGCGCCAACCTTACTCCCCAGGATTTAAAATTTGAGCCTTCAAAACCCGCATAAATTCCAGCCTCTCCCATTAGAAAAAGATTAAAGATGCCATATCCAACCTCGGAATAGTTTTTAATACTTGGAGCAGATAAATAATTGAAATATAAGTTCTCGGTCCATAATCTTTCGCTAAACCAAGGCAAATATTTGATCATTAAATAAGGTGTTTGATAACTAAAATGACCGTCGACCCACCAAGTTGGAGTGGAATACTGATAATTAGATAAAAGCCTAAACGAATTATCTGTAGATCGAAAATCGAGTAGTGGCTCCTGTGTATTAAAGTGTTTGAATGAGCTAAAATTAAGATTTTTACCATTGAAAGTATTTCCTGAGCTTACGGAATAGGATATTTTATTGAAAAAACTCAACTCTATTTCTTGATTTACCATCAAACTTAATCGTGTATATTTCGACGATTCATCCCAAACACCTCCAAATGCCTGCTTAAACTGAGCCGACAAAGTGGGATAGCTGGATTTGAGCATCTGTTTTTTGCCTTTATACATTTTATAATGAAGGTAAGGTGTATAAGCAAGATTAACCGTTATCGACGATTCGTTAATTGAATTAAAAAACGATTCATCGATAGTGCAAACTGGGTTATTAGCAGGATATTTATCTGCAGTATGAAAAAATGAATAATTTGTGGAATTCTCAACTCGTTCGTTCTTTTCAAAATCTAAAGCCACATACGAAACCAATCCATTTCTCAAATCTATCCGATTAGAGAGTTCAATAAAATTGCGCTGATAGTACTTTTTGTAATTCTCTTTTAAAAACAGGTTATAAATGGTATTCCCAAAAACTGAAGTTCCGTTTTGATTGTTAAAATCATCAATTTGAGACCCTAAAATACATCTTAGCTGGCCTCGTTTAGTTCCTGAATAAGAAAAAAACACTTCACCACCTCCAGTTATATTTTTTGATGAAAAGCCATACTGAATCCAAGGAGCAACCACCCATTTTCGAATCGAATCGACTTGATAGCTAAGGTTTGCAGACTGTTTGACCCAAAATCCCTGAATTGGATTAAAACCAATGTTTTTAGGTGAGATTAGCCCATTATACTTAAATCTCCACGTCGAGTCTTTTGATAAAAACTCATGACCGGAAAACGTTCCTTCAATAATTTTTGAGACAACCTTGTTTTTTTTAAGTGAATCAGTCGCTAAATTTTGTTTCGCCACTAAACGCAAGCTATCTTTAATCTCAAATCCTTTTATCTCATTGTTTGTCAAAGGAATGGGGCGAATCGAATTCCAATAAGTAGTATCTCGAACAATTGAGTCTTTAACATGAATAAATTGATAATTATTAATTACTTCCAACGATGTATCTCGACTTTGATGCGACTCTTTTTGGAGCATCCGAGCAACTTTCATGGCCTCTCGGTTACTAAACTCATCCTTTTTAAAAAGCGCCTTTAGTTTCGTCTCTTTTTTAGTTAAAGAGCTTTTAGTATTCTCAACCACATTTTCCGCAGCAACCACAACCTCTTTGGGTATCGATTTCATCCATTGATCACTTAATACCAACTTGTTATACTTAACCGATCCATTGTAAGCAAAATTGGCCTTCACTCCCATAATAGAAGCTTTTACATCAATTACATGAGTTGTTGGAAACCATGCACCACTTTTAACTGGAGAATATATTTGTTTAAAATGAACAGTGCCCCAAAAAGCTTCATTGGTAAAATCCAATGAGTGAATGCTCCATAAATTATCCAATATATAAAGCGTGCCACTTACAAGTTGCTGACTCTTTCGTCGAGGAATAACACTAATTTTATTCACGGCTAAATTCCCATCAAAAAAATAACCTTCGTATCGGTATTTATAGTGACTAAAGGCATTGGGAGCCAATGGTGAAATGATTTCATCCAGCTTAGGGGAATAAAAACTCGCATTAATATAACCCATCACATTGTCTTTTTCGTCTGAAGGAAATGAACTGCGCGAGCTAAGAACCTTATGCGAATATATGTTGGGCTGAGTGAAATTTATAAGATTAACAGATTCAATACTTCGGTATTTAATATCATATATATCTGATTATCAGCAAAACAAGCCATATAATATTTGCATAAAGCCCTGAAAATCAGTATCTTAGTAGATTATTCCATAATTTATTAAGAATGATCTTCAGGGCTAGCAAAAA
>JBBQUP010000079.1:0-16146 GCA_038212305.1 Bacteroidales bacterium | reverse complement strand
TTGCTAGCCCTGAAGATCATTCTTAATAAATTATGGAATAATCTACTAAGATACTGATTTTCAGGGCTTTATGCAAATATTATATGGCTTGTTTTGCTGATAATCAGATATATATGATATTAAATACCGAAGTATTGTTATTATCAACTTAAATTATTCGCTTGAATGATTTGAATTAGCTTCAAAAACATCACGAAAAAGCACTTATCAATAAAACTATCTCACATTATTATGCAAATGAAATAATTCAACTCGGGTTTTATCATTCTCTTTAATTAAATTTGCACTCCAAAATTTATTTATTGTATGGGATTTATTGAAGAAATTAAGCGTCGCCGAACATTTGGTATTATTAGTCACCCCGATGCCGGAAAAACTACTTTAACCGAAAAACTTTTGCTTTTTGGAGGAGCCATTCACGTTGCAGGGGCTGTTAAATCTAACAAAATAAAAAAAACTGCGACCTCCGATTTTATGGAGATTGAAAAGCAACGTGGTATTTCGGTGGCTACCTCAGTAATGGGATTCGATTACAACGGATATAAAGTTAACATACTCGACACACCTGGCCACCAGGATTTTGCTGAAGATACTTTCCGAACTTTAACTGCTGTTGATAGCGTAATTATTGTCATTGATGCAGCTAAAGGTGTTGAAACACAAACGCGTAAACTCATGGAAGTTTGCCGAATGCGCAAAACTCCAGTTATGGTTTTTATCAATAAAATGGATCGACCAACCAAAGATCCATTTGATTTGCTCGATGAAATTGAAGATGAATTAAACATTAAGGTTCGTCCGCTAAGCTGGCCAGTTGGTAACGGCATGGATTTTCAAGGCGTTTACAATCTTTTCGAAAACAACTTGTATCTTTTTTCGCCAAGCAAACAAACACTCGAAAATGGCATTGAATTAAACGATATACAAACACCAGCACTTAACAAACACATTGGAGATAGGGCTGCCGACCTTTTACGTGAAGAGATTGAGCTACTGCAAGGCGTTTATCCCGAATTCGATACTAATCCTTACTTAAAAGGCGAATTGGCACCTGTGTTTTTTGGCAGTGCATTAAATAACTTTGGAGTTCGCGAATTATTGCATTGTTTTCTCGAGATAGCACCATCTCCTCTCCCTTCAACATCTGAGTCGCGAGTGGTTGAGCCAACTGAAGATAAATTCTCTGGTTTCGTATTTAAAATTCATGCCAACATGGATCCCAATCACCGAAATCGACTGGCTTTCGTGAAAATTTGTTCAGGTAAATTCGAGCGCAACAAACCCTACATGCATGTGCGACTAGGTAAAGAGATGAAATTCTCTAGTCCAACGGCATTTATGGCCGATAAAAAATCAATCATCGACGAAGCCTATCCTGGTGACATTGTTGGTATCCCCGACAATGGAAACTTTAAGATAGGAGATTCGCTTTCGGAGGGCGAAAAAATTGTTTACAAGGGCCTTCCGAGCTTCTCCCCCGAATTATTCCAATATATCGAAAACGCCGATCCAATGAAATCAAAACAGTTGGCAAAAGGCATCGATCAGCTAATGGATGAAGGTGTTGCACAGCTGTTTATCAATCAGTTTAACGGCCGAAAAATTATTGGAACAGTTGGAGCGCTTCAATTCGAGGTTATTCAATACCGATTATTGCATGAGTACAGCTCCGCATGTCGTTACGAACACATAAATTTGTATAAAGCTTGTTGGATTAAATCTAGTGATGCAAATGAGTTGTCGGATTTCAAAAAGCGAAAAAGTCAATACATGGCAAAAGATAAACAAGGACGCGATGTATTTTTAGCTGATTCATCCTATATGTTACAAATGGCTCAGGAACAATTCAAAAACATCGAATTTTATTTTACATCCGAATTTTGACAAATAGCAAATCCCTATTTCCTTTCATTAAATTTATCCTTATATTATTTAACTCAATACACAGTTAAAATACTTAGTTAATTAAGACATTTTCATATGGTTGATTCAAAAAAATTAGCTGAAGGTTTAAGGCATACAGAAGAGAAAACAGTTGAGCAAACTGATTTGGATTCATATTGGGGAATTGGCACATTGAATGTTATTGCAACTCCTGTATTAATAGGTTTTGTTGAACAAACTATCATATATCTCATTACCCCTTTCCTGTCCGAATATCAGGATGCTTTTTGTGCTGAGATTAACTTAAAACATATCAAACCTGCTAGTTTTAGAGAAACCCTTCATTGCTCTGTTCATTTAAAATTCATCGATTCATCGAAATTATTTATCGATGTAGTCGTTTTAAATGAGAAATTAGAGGAAATCATGCTTGGTGCTGAAGAGTGGGTAATAATTGTTAAGTCTTAACCTGATCCAATGGATTATTTCTATGCACATTTCACATCTCTCGTTTTAATTCCTTTATTTATATTTCTGGCTCGAGTTTCTGATGTAACCATTGGAACCATTAGAATCGTTTTTATTAGTAAAGGATATAAAGCATTAGCCCCAATATTAGGTTTTTTTGAAGTCTTTATTTGGATTATTGCCATGGGTAAAATCATGCAAAATCTCGATAATTGGTTGTATTACATCGCATATGCAGCTGGTTTTGCAACCGGCAACTATATTGGATTACTGCTTGAAGAGCATTTAGCGCTGGGATTCATTAATCTTCGAATTATTACTCAACGCGATGGAAGCAACTTAATTAAACGCTTATCGGATGAAGGATTTGGCGTAACCCAAATTGAGGCAGATGGCAGTCAGGGTAAAGTTCATATTATTTATTGCATTGTTAAACGAAATGCATACAAAGAGGTGATTTCGCTCATTTATAAGTATAACCCAAAAGCATTTTATACCATTGAAGATATTCGATACATTTCAAAAGGAATTTATCCGAATAAGTCCCAATTAAAACCTCGAAAGCTTAGTTTTATTGGGCGAATAGGGAAATAAATGTTTTAAAATGGAATTAGTTTGTATGGCTTATTCTTTTTCAAGTATCGCGAAATAATTAATCGATCGTCTCGGGTTTCTTCATAACTTGTGATATACATTTTAAATTGATCTACATCAGATACACTCTCTTCGGAATTAAAATATCCAAAACCCTTATAATGACCTTGTTCTATTAAAATTAATGAGTATTCATCAGATGTTCGTCCTTCATCAACAACAAATAAGTTCGTATAACCAAAATCAATAGCATTTATAAATTTATCAACTCTTATATTGTAATCATGAGGATTTTCCTCTTCAATACATGCTCCTTTGCACTGCTTTAATTGATATTGTAAACAACTTCCTGACTCGTGAAAGAGCCCACACATTTTTTGACACAATTGATACTCATCCACCCATTTATATAAAGCTTGTGAAGCATCTATTGCATTTAAAAACGAAGCCAAAGGCTGATCTATTCCCAAAATTTCCTTAATAACTAGACGCCTAAAGCCTTTTCGATCGAAATAACTATATATGCCTAATTTAAACTTACTTCGTTTTAATGATTTATTGTATACAGGCGTATTCAATTTAATTTGATTGTTTTCATACAACGATGCGATTAGCTCACTACCTGTAAGTACAAAATCAATTTTAGTAATCTCTTGAATCATTTTCTGAGCAAAACCATTTGCTCCTCCTGATAGATGATTGAAAACACGGCTCTTTATGTTTTTACTCTTTCCAACATAAATTATTTCCGATTTTGCATTCATAAAATAATAAACACCACATTTTGTTGGAAGAAGCTTTACATCATCAAAATTCAGTAATGGATTTAATCCTTTAAAGTTCAACTTTTTATACGGAGTATCTTCCAGCAACATTCCATTACTAATAATCAATATTCGCTTGAACAATTCAACAGTTGCTAATGCATCACCACCAGCTCGGTGCCGACCATTTAAAGGAATATCCAAATCATTGCAAATGCGTCCTAAACTATATGAATCATAGCCTGGTAAGAATTTTCGAGCTAATTTTACGGTGCATAAACAGGGCAAATTAAAATCGTATCCCAAACTATTAAATTCTTGCTGAATAAAGCCATGGTCGAATGAAACATTATGTGCAACAAAAGTGGTGTTTTGAGTTATTTCAACAACTTGTTTGGCAACTTCAAAAAATCGTGGTGCACCTGCAACCATCTCATTTGTAATGTTTGTTAATCGAGTAATGTAATCAGGAATATAGGCTTCAGGATTGATAAGTGTGATAAACTTATCCACAATTTGTTCACCATCAAACTTATAAATCGCAATTTCGGTTATTCGACCATTTCCTTTGCTACCACCTGTTGTTTCAATATCTACAATCGAGTACACGCTAAATATTTTTAAGTGCTCAAAATAAGTCAAATAAACGAAACTACACAAAATGCTTTCATTAAAAGTTGCTGTCTGCCCTATAAATACATATATTTGTATAAGATCATTGACTTACTGCTTACCGCGTCAATCTTACCGATTGTTAAACTCAACATTATAACAATCCCGAGTGACGCTATGAATATAAAGGGCGGGCCTCACCTTCGGGTTATCAATTTTGGTACGGAGGATTACCGATATATTTGTGCACTCAAATCCTGTTAACAGGAGTTTAAGTAATCCGGTTGATGCGGTTTTTTATAAAAAATGCCTGATAGCTATTCTAAGTTATCAGGCATTTTGCTTTTTTATAATTATTGTGTTTTTCAAACCATATCTTTTATTAATACGTTACTGCTACTTTGATAGCTTGCATCAACATATTGTTCTAACTGCATTCCAATTTGTCCAATATTTTCTATTGAGCTGTATAGCATATCATGAGATCCGTGTTCCTCAATTCGTTTTAAAACATATCCAATTGTTAACTTATTGACATCAATTCCTGGAATAAAACCCGGATCTGATACTTTATCTAAATTTACTTCGGATATAATACCACTGTCGATTAATTCATACAACGAATCCTTTATCAAATCAATTGGCATTTTAAGTTTAAAGGCAATTTCTCCAACAGTTAGAGCTCTTTCTTCGGCTACAAAATTCTTAATAATAGTAGATACTAATACTACATAAACCAATCGCTTATTATGATAATTAATATTTTTAGCATCAAACTCATACTCGTAATTGCGAATATTTTGTGTCGCATAGGATATCTCTGCCCCAAGCAAAACAATCATCCATGAGGTATTTAACCAAACCAAAAACAAAGGGAATGCAGCAAAACTACCATATATGGCATTATAACTCGACATTCCAACCTGAAAATGTATATAATAATATTGCATTAACTGAAATGCACTCCCCGTTAGGAATCCGCCAACTAAAGCAGAAGAAAATTTAACTCGGTAATTAGGTAAAATAAATAGAATCAATGTAAAAACAAGCCAACTAATAACATAAGGAATTCCAAACCCAAAAATTGCACTTCCATAACCTCCCAAAATTGTCATGCCAAATTCTTTACGCACGAAAACAATCATACTACTAGAGGATACAATAAATAGTAGACCAATAATTACCAGCGACAAATAATCGCTCAGTTTTCGACTAAAAATTCTGGGCTTTTTAACATCCCAAACATGATTAAAAGCGGCTTCTATCGAGCTCAAAACCTTCATTAACGACCATATCAAAACCACCAATCCAATGCCGGCCAGCATTCCACCTTTGGTTGAGTTTAAATAGCCTGTAGCAAACTTCATTACATAGTCAACAACATCTTGTTGACCTGCCATTTGATTCTGAAGCTCCTGTTGAAGAACCTTTTCAAAACCAAAACCTTTAGCAATACCAAAAACCATTGCCATAACCGGCACAATGGAAATAAGCGTGTAGTAAGTTAATCCTGAAGCTTTTTGCAAACAATCGTGACGAATAAATCCTTTAATAGCTAAAAGCACGATACGAACCAAACGAACAATAAACAATCGCGTGCCTGATATTTCGTCAGAATCGATTGCCCAAATGTCCTTTGTGAAGTAGTTTTTTATTTTTAAAACGAGGTTTTTCATAAAAATAAGCAAGCCTATAAGCCGGGTTTTGTTCCAAATAAATTTGGTGTTTGTCATTTATCTACGTTTACAATCACTTGCAAAATCTAGCGACCTACCCCTTTCGATTATTACTAACAAAGCGAGCAACTTTGCCCTTGCGGATCGAAATGTACATGGTCTTGCAACCCTTGAGTTGTGCGGCAATTATAATTACTTATAACTCCGGTGAGCTCTTACCTCACCTTTTCACCCTTACCAAAATTAATTGGCGGTTATTTTCTGTCACATTACTTTGCCATTACAACAACTTCCTATTAAGAAGCATGGTGCTCTGTGTTGCCCGGACTTTCCTCTCCCATTAAATGGCAGCGACAAACCGGCTTGCTATGCCACAAAAGTAATATTTTATTCGATCTTAAAGGGTAAATATTTATCGTTCTCAACAATAAAAGCATCTTTGTACCCTAATGATTTAACTCGAGATAATTCACTTGCAACTTCGGTACCTTGAAATACTCCAACACAATATCGATAAATTTTATCTTTCATGTAAAATTCAAGTACTTTGTCGAATTGCTCAAAATAAGATACATAAACTGGAAACCTGAAAGCACTTAATTGCACCAGATAAGATTTACCTGGATCGATAACTAACTTATTCGTAGACGAATAACCCGAATCAGACAACAAGAGCTTTTTAGTATTAACCACAAATGCACCAGGGTAACCTAAATCAATAATTCGTTGCAAATCAACAACAGCTTCTGAGAACTTAGCATATTCCCCTACTACATATCGTGTAAATCCATCTGAACACACAAACTCTCGAGCAGAATCGATATTCTTAAAATATCCAGGTTCACGCGGAGGTTCTTGCAAGGCCAATATCTGAATGGCATAGTAAGTCATCGCAACTGTGTTTTCAGTTACTATTTTTTTCTCGGTTCTTAACTTTGATAATTTATCCGAAGATTGACCAAAACAAATACTAGAAACGAAAAGTAGGGCAATTATTAGGTTGAATAGTTTCATCTGTCTATAATTTGTTTTTTAATTGCCAGATGAAACTCGCCTTAATAATCATCCGCTTATGTGTGAATATTCTAATCCTAGCTCGTTTCATCTTTTTGATTTTACTATCTACAAATATAATTATTTCATTTTAAGCCAAACAACAACTTCAATCCTTCGATTTTTTAGATGTTCAGATTCATCACACAATTTACCACGACCACATTTATTAACTAAATAACGTTCGCCGTAGCCTCTTGGTATTAAATTATCTTCTAATACACCTTTAGACGATAAGTATTTCTCTGATTTTTCAGAAATAGATTGAGACTCACTGAGGTTCGTATATCTATTACCTCTGGCATCGGTATGCCCATTAAGTTTTATCACAATCGAAGGATTTGATATTAAATAGGCAACCAATTTATCTAAAATCTTATAACCATCAGAAGTAATTTCATTTCCTACATATGGAATAACCATTCCGCTGATATCATCTAAAACTGCATCATTAAAAATAGGAGTCAACGACACACCACTTTTCTTAATATCCTCAAATTCCTGAATATTAACAATTAATTTTTTAGCATTAAAATCAGTTCCTTTTGAAATTTCGACTTCAAATTCCTGATCCAATTTTCTATAATTCTCTGGAATTTTAATTACAAAACTTCCTTTTGAGTCACTCATGGATTTACCCACTTCTATGCCGGTATTTGCATCACGCAAAACAATGTTAGCTCCAACGACTGTTGAACCATTAAACGAACTTGTAATTACCGATGTCAAAGATTCGGGTAATTTAACTTTAGGTGTTTCAACTACAGTTGGCGTTTCAATCACTACTGGAGGTGTTACAACCTCTATAAGAGGTGTTTCAACCACCACAGGTGCTGTATTCTCTTTTATTAAATCTAATCCAGCAACAGGTCTAATTTCGTCTTTGGTTGCATTACTATCCTCATCGCGTGGACGAACATAAAATATTACATCAGGTGTCGTATTTCCACTTCCTCCAATTCGATTTGAGTTTAATAATCCACGATCTTTCGAATTTGGATCGATTACATATCCAAAATCATCTTTCTCACCATTAAACGGACGCATCATGTTCTTAACATTAGTCCATTTACCACCAATAAACTCACATTTATAAATATCTAATCCCCCAAAACCTAAGTGTCCATCCGATGAAAAATAGAGTATATTATCTTTGCTTACAAATGGGAATTGTTCTTCACCATATGTATTCACATCCTTTCCTAAATTTTTTACCTCTCCAAATTTATTATTCCCTTTAATTTCTGCTACATAAATATCTTTACCTCCATACCCACCTTTTTTATTGGAAACAAAATATAAGAATTTATCATCAGGAGATACTGCTGGATGTGCACAATCATAATCATCACTGTTAATTGAAAGAGCTATTCCATCACCCCAATCCTGTCCATCGTATTTCACCATAAAAATTTTCATCCTATCCCCTCCACCTTTTATTCGAACGGCACGAGTATAATACATTGTATTATAATCAGAGGTAAAAGATATCGCCCCAACGTGATAAGGGAACACTAATTTTTGAGAAAACAATTTACTTCCTTGCTGGATTTCACCATCCTTTATTTCAGAAAAATATAAATTTTTAAAGCTACCACCCTGCTTATCAACATCCTTATTGCTCTTACTTTCATTCGATGAAGAATAAACAACCCCATTTTTATAATACTGAATTCCAAACGATTGACCAAAAGTTAATACCGTTGAAGGGTTGACTAAGAAAGCTAAGAATTGATCATTTGCTAAGGCCCATTTACACGAATTAATTAATTCATCAATCTGAACAGGATTTCCACCCTCTTTCTTGGCTTTTTCGTACCATTCAATAGCACCTTCGTAGAAACCAAATTTATGATTCGTTGATGCATACAAAAACACATCATTTCCTGTCAATTGATCTCCAATATCGCTAAAGACTTCAAATGCTTTATCTATGTTATTAAGATAATAATAACAACGGCCAATCTTCTTCTTCGTTTGAACATCAGGTTTATTACCAAGCTTTTCAGCTGCTGTATAGTTTTCGAGTGCTAAAAAATATTCTCCTCTTGAAAAATAGCTCTCAGCCTTTTTCAATTCAGATTTTTGTGAAAACATAGGTATTTCACAAAGTAAACTAAATAATACTATGTAATAAAAGGGTTTCATAGGTATTGTTTAAGTCAATAAACTAAAATTGAATAATCGATCAATTAAAAATATCTAATTGATCTCATGCCTGCTCTTTGAACAAAATTAAAGTCGAATTGCAGACTTAACTCATGTGATCCAAAACGTGCATATGTATTTAAAGGAGATATTGAGTAATCAAACGAATAACGAACGGTAAACTGCCTGTTAATAACATACTCACTTAAAAATACAACGTCCGAAACACTCCGATATGATAACCCAAGCCAAAGTTTTTCCATCAACAACACATTCCCCGACACATCAAACTCTAAAGGAGCACCATAAACAAACCGAGTTAATAAAGTTGGTTTAACTTTAACATTGCCCCAATCAAAAACATATCCTCCATATATATAGGTATGTAAATTCTTAAAATTCAAGGTGTTTTTATATCCTTGAGTACCATCCTTAACACTGTTTGAGAAAAATTTAGGAATAGAAATTCCAGCAAAATAATCATCGGAAAATAAATATCCACCAACTCCAACGTTAAAATTAATTTCTGTAATTTTTCCAGGGAAGGCAGGATCATCTGGTTGATCCAATTCCGCTTTTGTTCCATCATATACAATTGAACTTAAGCCCATTTGTAAACCTAACGATACAAATTGTTTCCGGTTAATTTGTATTTTATAGGAACCTGCGCCCATAAAGTCAAATGTGTTATTAAATCCAAGGTGATCGTTGGCTAAAATGAGTCCAACTCCTAAATTGGTATCTTCTATAGGTCCGTGTATGTTAAGTGCTTCATTGGTTGGAGCACCACTCATTCCAGCCCACTGACTGCGATGAACAATTATTCCACTTATTACATCGCGTGTGCCATTATAGGCAGGATTTAACAATCCCTGATTGGCAATATAGTGGTTATACTGACTTTGGTTTTGACTTTTTACACCAAAAACAATTAAGCAAACTATAAATATGGTTAAGGCATATCTCATATTAGAAACTTTACGTGAACTTAAGTTAATTAGCGTCTTAATTCGATGTATCCATTATACTCTTTAGTAACAGGCTCAGCGTTAATAATGTACGTTAATTTAAAAATATAGTAATAGGTACCATTAGGTAATTCATTACCAATTGAAACCATCGCACCAGCATTTCCATGACCATCCCAGTCATTCTTATATTTATCACCTTTCGAACGATATACAATGGTTCCCCATCGATTATATACTTCAAGATTAGATTTTATCCGTGAATCATCAATATTCAATTGCTTATCATCGATCAGTCCAGAAATTCTTAAAGTTTGATTGTATCCATCACCATTGGGGGAAAATGCATTGGGAATTAACAATCCACCATTATCACCAAATGCGTTATTACCCATAAAAATAATAACTATAGCTGTATCTGATCGGCTTAAGCCAGAGAAATCCGTATTTGTTACACGATAAACTATCGTGTCGCGACCATAGAAATAAGGCTCTTTTTCATAACTTAAGATTCCAGTAATGTTATCAATAGTAACAATTCCTTTAGTAGATATTGGATTACCCTCAATATTTTGATCTGCTATATCAATACTAAAACGAATATTACCAGTTAGTCCAATAACATCAACCATATTTATAAGGGTATCCAGTTTATCATTGGTTCTCAACCAAAACGACCTAGCACTTTCGCCTTTGGGAATAATAAAATTGTCACCAACAGCTTCAATTGGAGTACATTTTGATGATACATCTTCTGTAACCAACACAAAGCCATTCATGATGCTTGTGCAACCTCCATTTAAATATGTACCTACAACCTGATAAGCACCTTCTTTAACAGGATTAATGAAATTGAAACCATTAGGAACGGTTAATTTATTATAAGATAATTCCAACCACTGTTCAAAACCAGGCATTCCTAAGTTATTATATAATTCATAGAATACTCCAATTTCGGTACTATCCATTCCTACTACAACTCCATCTTCACCCGGACAATATGTATAGACACCCGATGGTTCATCATTAGGCAAGATAGAATAAGTATATGGAGTTGGTTTTGATGACAATAACTGCGGTGTTAATCCTTGAATACCGCAAATTTCATTCCCTGCAACATATGCATATACATTTACAGTGTTATTAATACCTAAACCTCTCAAATCCCAAGATATAATATCCGTTGCATTAATACTGTTTTGAATGATTAATTGAGAAGTACCACCAATCATTAAATCATACGATAATCCGGCCTCCACATTCGTAACGGTAAGCATATTAGTATCATTACCACACATAATATTTTTATCCAATATAAAGGTTGGTGCTTGAGTTGGTGTTGCCCCTTTGGTGATATCAACTGGTAATGCATTTAGGTTAACTGGACATGCATCGCCTCCCCATGTTGCTACAAAGTTGTAACTACCTTCGGGAAGCGTTGTTAACTCAACCGGTGTTGCAGAATCAGTCCATCCAACTATTTCGGAAACATCGCCAGACGTTGTTTCGGTGATAACGTATGTTACACCACTATCCATTCCGCTTATATCAATTTTAGCACCTGTTTCGGCACCACAATATCCAGTGTTGTTTGCTGTAACAGTATAATTGTTGGGTAATGGCTTACTTGCCACAGTTATTGAATTGTTCATACTTGATGTACAACCAAATGGAGATGTACGTGCATACACTTCATAAGTACCAGCCACATTAATTCCTATGAATGACAATGGACCACCTGAAGCCAATTTGGATGCGCCAACAGGAATTAAACCATTTGTTCGTCGAATCATTAATTGGTAGTTAACACCCGCTTCCGAATTGTCTAATCCAATTACAGCATTGGAACTTCCGCAGAAGAATCCTGAACCAGTCATAACATACGACAATGGCAATGGATTGAATTTAACATCAACATGATTCAACATTTGATTATCACATGTATTATCGGCTGGATTTGAACCAACAACATAGTATTCGCCTTCGGCATATACTTTAGTAAACGATATAGCTCCTACAGCCAGTGATCGAATCGAATCCATTAATAGATCACCACCTGTTGAAATATCTCCACCAGTTAAATAGAGTTTATAATCATATCCAAGTTCAGAGTTGCTTAACACAACAACCACACCATCGTCGCCCTGACAGACAGTCGAAGGCTGCGACACAGCAAACTTACGAACTACACCTGGTATATTAACATTGATTAGTCCTCCACTTAGGGTCGTAGAACAACCATTTAGGTTAGCCATTACATAATAGTCGCCACCACTATCGAATAAAGGTGCAAATGGTAAGTCACTACCATCACCCGTTAATGAATATCCAGTAACTGGTAGATTATTTGTATCACTATATAAATCGTAAGTTACACCCGTTTGACTTGCAAGAACAGTAATAACAGTACCATCTATACAACTTGTACCATTATAAATATTTAATAATTTATCATCAGGTAAAGCGCTTTCGATAACTGTAATCGTTGATGTTAAAATTCTGGCACACGATGTATTTGGATGATTAGCAATTGCTTCAACCGAATAGGTTCCTGCCACACCAACTATAAAGCTTTGAGTGGTACCATCATCACCATTAACTGATTGGCCTTCTAAAACACCATCTAAATATAAACGATAAGTTGTATTCGACTCCGTATTATCGAGCGACAAAGTAGTAGTTCCGCCACCAGCACAATAGGTATCATTACCGTACAATGCAATATCAATAGGTAGAGCATCGGATGTTAAAGTAACGTTATTAACAGTTGTTGTTTGACAACCAACTCCAGGGATTGTAGCAACTACAGAATAAACACCAGTTATATTGTACGTCCCTAAATTAAGTGGAATACTAGGTGTAGTACCTAAAATTAGAGCTCCTACTGCAACACCATCAATCAATAATTGATATTCTACACCAGCTTCTTGATCCATTAAAGCAATTGATAAACCAACAGGATCATTCTCACAAAAATAGCCTGAATTGAAAGTGTTTAAATCGTAAACAATTGGTAAGGCAACCTCTGTAATAGATAAGCTGTTAACCATTGCAATATTACAACCTCCAGCTACTTCAACATTTGCCGTATAAATACCTGAAATATTGAACGTTCCAAAATCAATAGCACCACCAGCGCTAACAACAGTAACAATAATAATATTGTTATGCAATAAGTTATAAGTCAAACCAACATCAGAATTTGCCAATGTAATATTCACACCTGATGAACCAGCACAGAATCGTCCATCGGCAGGATTCATTCCTAAGGTGTAAGCAGTTCCCAATGAAGAAAGATCAATTTCGAATGAATTATTCATCACCGTCTCACATGCATATGGCACTGCATCAACCTGAGCTACAATCCAATATTTACCACCAGAAACGGCATTTCCAAAACTTAAAACAGAACCATTTCCTATTTGAGTATTAGAACTTGCAGTTCCATTTATATATAACGTATAAGTTACTCCACTTTCAGAATCCGACAACGCGATGGGATATCCGACACCTGCATTACAATCGTTCACCACACCTGATGGTGACATATCGAACGCGATTGGCAACGCATACTCGGTTATGGTAATTCTATTTGCCATTTCAATACGTGAAGATGGAAATGATGGATGATAACCTTCAACTCGGTATTCATCGCTGCTAACAGAATTATTTTTTATATCAAACCATTTAACATCTGTAACATTAACTACAGCAGTACCTACAACAATGTCATCACTGGTTCTAATTAATTCATAAATAATACCAGCTTGTGGATTATTTAAAGTGAAAATTACACCTGTTGATGAAGTACAATAGTTGCTGTAATTTACGGTAAGTGGCAATGGTACAATCTGATCGAAAACGCTTATTGTTTTTGAGTCGGAAGCAACGCAACCGTTTGCATTACGAACATTTACTGTAACTACATCACCATCAGCTAAAGTAGAGGTGTTATAATTCGCTGATGAAGGATAATCCAAAACCATCACTGAATTCACAAGCCATTGATAATCAACACCACCCGAAGCAGTGAACATTACATTGGAGCCTAAAAACACAGACGTTCCTGGATTTACATTTAGCGTTACAACAGGTAATGCATTTACCACCATGGTAATTCCAGTAGATACTGAGAAACAACTGGTTGCAGAATTATATGAATTGACAGTAATAATATCTCCATTTACAGGCTGATAGACGTAAGTAGCTACAGCGCTGCGTGCTTGAACAACAGATGAATTTACCATGAACTCAAACTCTGAGCCGACATCACTCGAGGCAGTATAAGTAACCGATTCGCCTGCACAAATGGTATTATCAGCATCGTTACTTGTAAGAATCGATGTTGGTATATCATTCACCACCATGGTGATACCAGTATTCGAAGCTGGACAACCATCGGTGTCGAGCAAGGAAACGGCAATAACATCCGAATTATTTAAAACAACCGCAGGCGTATAGGTGCTGGTAGCCAATGGCCCTTGAACCCCTACTCCATTTAAGGTAAACGTGTAAGTTGCACCACCCGATGCGGTAAACAAAACACTTTCGCCTTTACATATTGTGCTTTTTGAAGCACTTAATCCTGCAACAGGTTTATTAATTGTAATATTTACAATAGATGAACTTTTACATGTTCCATCCGAAACATCAACACTTACTGCAAAATCATTTAATGAACTATGCGTAAAAGTATTAATAGCCGTAGCAGCACCTTGTGAAACACCCCCAACAAAAAACTCATATGTTGTACCACCACTGGCTGTAAAACTTACTACCTCATTTTCGCAAGCGCGATTACCTATTTGATCGCTAATTAAAGTTGATACAGGTAAAACACGCACTGTTAATGGCTGCAAAGGAGTACTACTCGCAGAGCAAGTACCACTTGTTGCTTGAACAAATACTGAATATGCACCAACTGCTAAACTAGAAGTGGTTAATACATTGTTACTTCCGTTATCAACAACGGTTGAACCAATGTTAAACTTATAATTTGAAAATCCAGCAGGACTGGCTGTAAAAGTAACAGCAGATCCTACACACGATTCTGGAGCAATTGCATCAAGCGTTACCGATGGTAATGCAAGCACTTGAAAGCCTACATTGCTACTCACAACAGTACAACCATTAATATTATCGGTAACTGTAACTTTCATATCATAAATACCAGCTGCCAAACTTGTACTAGTAGAATAGATATTGCTATTCGAATTTGCAACAACAATCCAAGCACCGGCAGGTGATAATCTTCGTTCGAACATATAGTTATAATCGCCACTACCTAGTGTAGCAGTAGCTTGGTAAGTTACGGCACCCCCTGCACAAACCACCGAAGGTGATGCGGATAAGGATACTGCAACAGTATTTTTTGTGATTGCCTTAGTTGTAGAACCATCGCAACCAGCTAAGCTTTTATAATCGCAACGCACACTACCAGCACCAGCAACACCCCAGTCAACTTTAATGGCCGCAGTACCTTGACCTGAAAATATGGTTCCACCAGTTACCACCCAATTGTATGATAATAACCCAGCAGTGGTCGAATAGTCTACACCCAACGAACCGGAGCAAACACTGGCATTTCCAGTAATGGTTAAACTAGGTATAGGACTTACTGTTATTGCATATAGCGAAGAAACAGTTCCTACACCGCAAAGATTTTGACCTTGTACTGTTAAATTGCCAGAAGTGGCATTATTTGCAAAATCGATAATCACACTATTTCCTGTTCCATTTATTGTTGCCCCTGTGCCACTATAAACCCAACTATAAGTTGTTGCATTTGTAATTGCAGGCACACTATATGCCACACCAGTTTTTCCTTGACAAACAGGTGTAGTTCCTGTAATAACACCAGCAGCAATAGGTAACGGATTAACAACGATATTGTAATTAGCTGACCATACTCCATTTCCACAAGCATTTTGACCTCGTACAGTTAAAATACCAGAACTGGCAATGGCTGAAAAATTAATA